>JACRMK010000069.1 GCA_016235055.1 Chloroflexota bacterium
CACAACGCAAAAACAACCACGAGTTCATCAAACTCGCGACGCGTTAGCCCGGTCAGTGTCAGAAAATCTTTAGGGTTCCTTTTGAGCGTCTCGTAACTCAACATGCATAGTAGGATACCTTATTTTGAATAGAGTCTAATGGAACACGCTCAGTTATGGAAATCACGGATCAACAACTGACCGAGGGATTGTCTCGCAGCGGCCTGCGGCCATTCGCATGGGGACTGGCGGCGCTATGCGCGGCCATTGCCGTCTTGAATTGGCTGGTGCTGCCTCCTCCGCAATCGGTCGTACTGTCTGTTCTGGCGCTGGTGGCAGCCGGAGCGTTGGCCGCAAGCGCCTGGGCCGCCGGGCGCAGCACCGCTTGGCGGCGGCCGTCCGTGCTCGTCGCCTCAATGATCGCGCCTCCTTTGTTTCTGGCGTGCGCGCAGATGCTCGTCATGCGGGATCCGCTGCAGTCGACCTCATTCGCGATGATGGTGCTCGGCCTGGGCGCTGTCGCCCTGTCGAAGCGCATCTATGTTGCGGCGCTCATTGCCATTGAGGCGCTTTGGCTGCTTGGCGTCATCGTCATCGGACTGTCGCCACTCTGGCTGCACATGACTATCCTGCAACTGGCGGCCACGGTCTTTTCGTTGCTGCTGCGGGCTATCCAGATTGACGCGTTCAAGCGCTCGGCCGCAGCGCAAAAACTCGCCGCGGCGCGGACCACGGAATTGACCGCCGCCCTGAATGTCCTGCGGCACAGCGAGTCGGCGCGGCGCGTCAGCGAAGAACGCTACCGGGAGACGTCCAGCCTGGCGTCGGATTACATCTATAGCGTTACCGTGTCTGACCCCGGGCTGCTGCTTCTCGATTGGGCCACCGAGCTATCGCCGTTGACCGGGTACACGCCAGCCGAGTTGTCCGCGCATGGCGGCTGGCTTTCCATCGTACACCCTGACGATCGTCCGGCCTGGCTGCAAAGGCTTAGCCGCCTGCAACAAGGACACACCGACGCCAGCGAGTATCGTATCGTAACCAAAGACGGCGCCGTGAAGTGGTTGCGCGACTACGCGCGGCCGCGCTATGACGAGTTGTCGGATCGGGTGACCGGCTACACGGGAGCCGCGAAAGATATCAGCGAACAACGCGCCGCCGAAGACGCGCTTCAACTGAGCGAGCGCCGCTACCGCGAGGTGGTCGATCGCGCGGGCGAAATCATCTATGAGACCGACGCCGATGGGCGCGTCACGTTCTGCAACGACGCCGTCACGCGGGTCATCGGGTTTGAGCCATCCGATGTGATCGGTCGCACGCTCACGGACTTCGTACGACCCACCCATCGGCGCGTCGCGAAGTACGGCATGCGCCGGCAACTGTCTGGCAGGGCGCTGCCGACAACCATCGAACTGCCCAGCACGGCCAAAGATGGACGCACCGTATGGCTCGGGCACACGATCCAACCCATGATCGATCGTAATCGATCACAGGGACTTCAGGGCATTGCCCGAGACATTACCGAGCGACGGCTGGCGCAGGAAGAACTGCGCCGCCAGAAGCGCTTGTTCGAGAATCTCTACCGGGTCGCCCACGCCACCGGTGAATTGTCGGTGTTGGCCGAAACGCTGCAACATACACTGCGTATCGCGGCTTCACTCACTGGCGCGGCCAGCGGAAGCTTGTTCCTGGTGGACGAGCGCGGTGAGGTCACTCACAGCATTCTGGCTCAGGGCCGCTCCGGCACCATGCAGATACAGACGGTCGTCAAAGAGGTGATGGCCGACGGACTTGCCGGTTGGGTCGCCCGCCAGCGGGAGCCTGCGCTGGTATCCGACACCCTGCAGGATGCGCGCTGGCTCAGCACGCCCGGACAACCCTATGAGGTCCGCTCGGCGCTGGCGATGCCGATCCTGCGCGGTCCCCGGCTGCTTGGCGTCCTTACCCTGATGCACCCGTCGGCCAGCCATTTCGGGAGCGCCGAGCAGGAGTTCATGCTCGCGGCCACGGCCCAGATTGCGCTGGCGGTGCAGAACGCGCAAATGTACGACGCCCAGAAGGAACTGGCCGAGCAGCTCAGCCAGGCCCGTGATGCGGCGGAGGCCGCTAACCGGGCCAAGAGCGCCTTCCTGGCTACCGTCAGCCACGAACTGCGGACGCCGTTGGCCGTCATACTGGGCTTCGTCGAGACGCTGACCGACATGGACATTTCGTCTGTCGACACGCTTGACGTCATGCGGCAAGGTCTGGCACACATACGACGGTCCGCAGAACAGCAGTTGGAGACGGTCACGGCAGTACTCGACTACTCGCGGCTGGAGTCTGATCCACGACCAATTGTGGTCAGTCAAGTCGATCCGTGCGATTTGGTGGAAAGCGTGATCAGCGAGCATGCTGCCCGGGCTCATATGAAAGGGACAGGGATCGAGTGCCTGTGCGAGCCGAATCTGGGGCTTATGTGTACCGACCGTACCAAACTTCGACAGATCATTGGCAAACTGATCGAGAACGCGGTCAAGTTCACCGAGGCGGGCCGGATTCAGGTACTGGTCTCGCGCAGCGACCGAGTCGGTGCTCAATGGCGTTTTCGTATCAAGGATACCGGCGTCGGCATGACCGACGAGCAGCGCGCTCGCCTGTTCGTGCCATTTGCCCAGGGCGAACAGTGGATGACCCGTCGCGCGGGCGGCACCGGGCTTGGCCTGGTGATTAGCAAGCGGTTGATCGAAAGGCTTGGTGGAACAATCAGCGTCGTGAGCGCGCCCGGTCAGGGATCGGAATTCGTTGTCACGCTGCCGGAGGCGCTGCAGCCGGTCGACACGGACGTGAACTAGAATTAATGCCCGGCTAACCTGTGCTATAATAAATATGGTTCGCAGCGATGCGGATCGCCTGACCCGGGGATGCATGGTTTCGACGGGGAGGGCTGGTCAAAGGTGGCAAGCCGAGGGGCACCCCCTCGCAAATCCGGTGCAAACAATCAAGTGCTAAGACTAACCGTCTTGCCGCGCTTCCTCTCGCCGCGTAATTGCTGCTAGAGTAGGCGTCCGTTCCCTTCGGGGAGCGCGCTTCCCCATGGCCGTCCCTGCGGGCGATGGGCCGAGGCGACACAATCTGTTGGGTGCTCCGTCGCAACACCGGTAGCGATGGTTAAGCGTTTCCTTCGGGAAACACCGGCTGGCTTCTGCGCGCGCTCGGTCGGATGAGAGCCGCAGGGCGAGATCAGCAAGTCCGACTACGCTTGTAGGCATCTGCGATCGAACTCTTCGGACGCGGGTTCGATTCCCGCCATCTCCACCAATGTAAGGCTACTCCCGCGCTGGAGTAGCCTTGCGTTTTTCTATCGCCAAGTCCGTGCAGAGGAGTGCGGTATGTTGAAGACCAGGCACGAAGCGCTGGGCGCCTTATATGCGACCGCGCCGGATGACGGTATCGTCGAATACGCTGCCGGCGCGGATCGAGAATACCGCACGGCGCACGCGGCGGCTGTACTGGCAGATCGCTCGCTGGCAGGCCGCATCGAAGTCAGCGGCGCCGACCGCGTCGAGTTCTTGCAGCGCATGTCGACCAATGACATGCGGAACTGCCCGGACGGGGCCGGTCTGCAAACGGTCCTGACCACCCCTGAAGGTCGTATTGTCGACTTGCTGACGGTGTGCATGCAGGCTGAGAAGGCGCTCGTATTGACCAGCCTGCCAAACCGCCGCATAGTCGGCGATTGGTTCCGTCGCAACATCTTCTTTCGCGACAAAGTCAAGGTATCCGATGTAACGGATCACACCTGCCAATTCATGCTGGTGGGACCGCAGGCCAGCGCGCTTCTGGCGCAGCTTGGCGCGGGTGCGCATTCCGATCTGTCGGCTTGGCACACGCGGGAGATTACCATCAGCGGTAGTGCGGTCACGTTGATGGCTCACCCTCAGTTAGCTGGCGGGGGTTTCGATCTCATCGCGTCGGGGGCTTCCGGTCCGGCGCTCTGGGATACCGTGATGGCGGCCGGCGCCGAGATGGGTGTACTACCGATCGGCAGCCGAGCGCTGGAAATGTTGCGAATCGAGGCGGGCATTCCCGCTGCCGGTGCAGAACTGGGCGATGATGTCAACCCGTTGGAAGCCGGGCTGCGGGATGCCGTCAGCTTTTCCAAAGGTTGCTATACCGGCCAGGAAGTGATTGCGCGCGTGGAGAACTACCAGAAGCTGAAGCAGGCACTTGTGTGCGTACACCTTGATACCGTGCCTGCAATGGATCTGCCGCTGCCGCTTGTTGATGGAGAAGAAGTCGGCCGGTTGACCAGTTGCGCTGCCCTACCGGGACAGCCAGGAGCAATTGGGCTTGGCTATGTGCGTGCTAAGCACATTGTCAGCGGAGCGTCGTTTGGCGTTGGACCGGATGGCTGTTATGGGATGGCCACGATCACGCCGTTGGACTCGCTTCAGACGGAGGCGACGCGATGAGCGACGATGTCAGGCGAGTCAAGGACTCGCAAGTTTCGCTGGCGCTGGTCATGGGGCCAACGGACGCCAATCTATATGGCAACGTGCATGGCGGTGTGATCATGAAGCTGGTCGATGAGGCTGGCGCAATTGCAGCGGCCCGGCACGCGCAGCGCCCGGTGGTCACGGTGGTGATCGACTCGATGACGTTCATCTCGCCAGTGCACGTCGGCGATCTGCTGCGCCTGGATGCCTCGGTCAACTGGGTCGGGCACACGTCGGTGGAGGTCGGCGTGCGCGTGCAGGCGGAGAACATCCTGACCGGCGCGCTGACGCATACCAACACCGCGTTCTGCGTTTACGTGGCGCTTGGCGACGACGGGCGACCGACGTCCATCTCGTCGTTGCGAGTTGAGACAGATGACGAGCGGCGTCGCTTTGATGAGGGTGCGGTTCGACAGCAAATCCGCCTGGCGCGCAGGACGGTGCGTTCATGAAAGGCACGCTTCCGGCCGTGGCTGTTGTGGGCAGCTTCAACATGGATCTGGTGGTGCGCACGGCGCGCCGCCCGGCGCCTGGCGAAACCGTGTTCGGCACCGAGTTCGGAATGTTCCCGGGCGGCAAGGGCTTCAATCAGGCCATTGCCGCCGCACGGTTGGGCGTACGTGTGGCGATGACCGGGCGCGTGGGAACGGACTATTTCGGTGATGAGTTCCTGAACGCTCTGCGTGTGGATGGGGTCGATGCGCACCACGTGCTGTGCGACTCGTCCACTGGGACGGGTGTTGGCTTGCCGGTTATCGGTGCCGATGGGGACAACAGTATCGTGGTCGTGCCGCGCGCGAATATGGCTCTCACTCCGGCTGATGTGGAGATGGCTGCCGGTACAATTGCCTCGGCCGATGTGCTGCTGCTGCAACTCGAGGTTCCGCAGGCGGCGTCGTTGCGCGCGGCGCAGATTGCCCGGCAGGCGGGAACGGTGGTGGTGCTTAATCCCGCGCCGGCTGCAGAGGTCATGGGTGAATTGATCGCCCTGTCAGACGTAATCGTGCCAAACGAGTGGGAAGCGCGGTCGATGACCGGCATCATGCCGGACTCCGGGGATGCGTGTATTGCAGTCTGCGAGCGACTCTTTGCGCTTGGCGCTCGACAGGTGATCATCACGCTCGGCGATCAGGGCGCGTACGTGGCGTCGCCAGAAGTACGCGTTAGACTGCGCCCCTATCGTGTGTCGGTAGTCGATACAACTGGTGCCGGTGACGCGTTCTGCGGGGCATTGGCGTATGCGCTGGCGCTAGGGCAACCGCTGCTCGCAGCCGCCAGCCTTGCCAATCGAGCCGCCGCCTTGTCAGTTACAGTCCTAGGTGCGTACCCGTCGATGCCACGGCTTGCGGCGGTCGAGGCGCTTTCTTCTTTTGGATAATTTTGTGGTTTGAATTGGATAGTAGATCAGCCTACGCGATAATGACTCAGACGAGCCACAGCGGCAGCACGGCATCAAGCGCCTTTAGTGCCCGCTCGCTGAAGGCCGCATAGCGCGCTTTCTTCTGTCGAACCTCCGGCACCAACATCGGCATGATACCGTAGTTTGCCTTCATCGGCTGGAAGTCGTCGCCGGCCGCCGAGCAGACATAGTGGCACAGCGCGCCGAGCATCGTTTCCGGCGGCAGCGTCAGCGGCGAATCGCCGCGCAACAGGCGCGCCGCATTGATGCCGGCCACGAGCCCACTGCCGATGTTGCCCACGTAGCCCTCCACGCCGGTGATCTGCCCCGCAAACAGGAGGTCGTCGCGTTGCCGAAACTGCATGGTCGGGTGCAGCAAAGCCGGCGCGTTGATGAAGGTGTTGCGGTGCATCTGCCCGTAGCGCATAACCTCGCACTGCCCAAGCCCCGGGATCATGCGCAGCACGCGCTTCTGCTCGCCATAAGTCAGGTTGGTCTGAAAGCCAACGATATTGTAGAGCGTGCCCGCAGTGTTATCCTTGCGTAGCTGCACGACGGCATGCGGCCGCTGCCCGGTGCGCGGGTCGCGCAGGCCGATCGGCCGCATCGGGCCGAACGCCAGCGTCTCGCGTCCACGCTTCGCCATGATCTCGATTGGCAGGCAGCCCTCAAAGAACCGTGGGTCGTCGCGCTCGAACGCTTTGAGCGTGATCGTCTCGGCGCCGATCAGTGCGTCGATGAACACCTCGTACTCATCCTTTGACAGCGGGCAGTTTATGTAGTCGCCCGCGGGCCCATCCGTCGTCTCGCCACCGGCCGCGTCCCGCCCCCAGCGCGAAGCGCGCCACGCGATCGACATGTCAATTGTGTCGTGTGCCACGATCGGGCACATGGCGTCGTAGAAGTACAGGTACTGGCCGCCGCACAGCCGCGTGATGTCGGCCGTCAGCGCCTCGGACGTCAGCGGGCCGCTGGCGATGATCGTAGGTGCGTCCGGCACATGGATGACCTCTTCGCGCCGCAGCTCGATGTTCGGGTGCGCGCTGACGCGCTGCGTGACCAGTTCGGAGAAGCGGTCGCGGTCGACCGCCAGCGCATCGCCCGCCGACACCGCCGTGGCGGCCGCGCACTCCATCACGAACGAGCGCAGCCGGCGCAGTTCTTCCTTCAGCACGCCACCCGCCTTGCCAGTGCCGGTTGCGCCGAGCGAGTTGGAACAGACGAGCTCGGCCAGCCGGTCACTGGCGTGCGCCGCCGTCATGCGCACTGGCCGCATCTCGTAAAGCGCGACCTTCACGCCGCGTTCGGCCGCCTGCCACGCCGCCTCCGCGCCGGCCAGCCCACCACCGATGACAATCAGTTGAGCAGACATGCTGGGTAGTATAGCATCGGCGCGCAGCAATTCTCAATTTGGCTTTGTACGGGTACTTTCCAATGCCGCTTGCGATGCGCTGGCTCTCAGGCGCTTGTCACGCAAGCTGGCCCGCCGAAAAAGTGGCGCTGCCCTCCCCCCGACCCCCTCCCAACTTCGTGGGAGGGGGCGAGATTCTTAGGGGAGGTGCGCGGCGGCGCAGCCGCCGCGCACCTCCCCGTTAGCTTTTCCCCTGCTCCCCCGCGCGCGCGGGGGAGAAGGGGCTGGGGATGAGGGGGCACATTGGCAGCCGACTCCAAAATGAGAATTGCTGATCGGCGCGACCAGGCGTTGAATCGACGCGCAGACCGTGCTATACTCGCTGTGAGGACGACATTGAGCCGAATGAAAGGCAGACAGGCATGCGCGCCGTTGATCTAATTGCCCGCAAACGCGACGGACAGGAGTTGTCCGCATCAGAGATCGAGTTCCTCGTAGACGGCTTCACGCGCGGGGATATACCCGATTACCAGGTATCCGCCTGGCTGATGGCCGTCTATCTGCGCGGCATGACCAGCGCCGAAACGGCCGAGCTCACGCTGGCGATGGCCCGTTCCGGGCAAGTGCTTGACCTGTCGGACGTCAAAGCCAGTCTGGCCGTTTCCGGGGGCGTCCCGCCGCTCATCGCCGACAAACACTCCACCGGCGGCGTGGGAGACAAGACCACGCTAACCGTCTTGCCGATTGTCGCATCGTGCGGTGTGCCGGTCGGCAAGATGAGCGGGCGGGGACTCGGGCACACAGGCGGCACGCTGGACAAGCTCGAAAGCATTCCCGGTTTCTGCATCGATATCGACCAGACACAGTTCAAGCGGCAACTGGCCGACATCGGGTTGGTGCTGGCCGGGCAGACTCACGACCTGGCCCCGGCCGACGGCCGGCTCTATGCGTTGCGCGACGTCACAGCCACCGTGGCGTCGATGCCGCTGATTGCCAGTTCGATCATGAGTAAGAAGATCGCCGCCGGCGCCGATGCCATTGTGCTTGACGTCAAGGTCGGGCGCGGCGCGTTCATGCAGACCGAAGCGGATGCCGTTGCGCTGGCGCGCACGATGGTGGACATCGGCGACAGCGTCGGGCGCAAGGTCAGCGCGCTGATCGCCGATATGAATCAGCCGTTGGGAACAACCGTAGGTAACGCCTTGGAAGTGATGGAGGCCGTCGCCGCGCTGATGCCGGGTCGCAAATTCACTCAGGGTGCGCTTGAAATCGAGGCGGGTGAGGACTTCTGCGCTCACTGCGAAGCGGTCGCGGCGGAGATGCTCCAGTTGACCGGCCACGCCGCCTCGCCCGACGAGGCGATCGCAAAAGCGCGGCAGGTCATCCATGATGGCCGGGCACTCGCAAAATTTCGCAGTTGGATCGCGGCTCAGGGCGGCGACACGAGCTTTCTCGACGGTCAGGCGCGTCTGCCGCTGGCGTCACTGCACGTCACGATTCCTGCGCCGCGCGATGGCTATGTCGCCGGTCTGGATGCACTGGCGGTCGGAACGAGTGCCATGCATCTGGGCGCCGGGCGCGCCCGCAAGAGCGATTCAATTGATCTGGCGGTGGGGGTTGTGCTGCACAAGAAAGTTGGTGACCGAGCGAAGGAAAGTGAGCCGCTCTTTTCCGTTCACGCGAACGACGCCAGCCGCGCTGACGCTGCGCAGGCCGCCCTGCTGAGCGCCTATGCCTGGTCCGGTGCGCCCGTGGCCCGTCCGCCACATGTGCATCGGATCATCCGCTGACGCGCTTACCAGTTGGCGACAGCCCGCTCGGCGCAAATGCGCTGCATGATCGCCAGCTTCTGTTCGGCAATCGACCGCCAGCTATAGTGCTGGCGCACATCCGCGTAGGCACGTTCGGCGCGCAACTGAGCGGCGGCCGGATCTTCGAGCGTTATCGCAATCGCGTCGGCGAGCGCGCCAATCGACATCGGCGGCACGGACAGCCCGGTTTCGCCCGGCCGGACAACTTCCGCCAGGCCGCCGACCGCCGATGCCACCACGGGGCAACGCGCCGCCATCGCCTCCAGCGCGACGATTCCAAACGGCTCGTATAGCGAGGGGAACACCGCGCAGTCGGCGACCTTGAACATCGCGTCGCGCTCGGCGTCGTCGATATAGCCCATGAAAGAGCAGTTGGCGGCGATGCCGAGCGCGTCGGCGCGCGCGCGTAATACGTCCAACATGCTGCCTTTTCCGGCCAGTACGAGCTTGGTGTGTGGAACACGTGCCAGCACCGCAGGAGTCGCTTCGACGAGCACGTGCGCACCCTTCTCATAGACCATGCGCCCGATGCTGAATACCAGTTTCTCGGTTTCGGCCACATGGCGCGCACGAAACGCGGACATAGCCTCGGCTTCTAGCGCATCGTACGGACTGGTGTCCACGCCGTTCGGCACAACGTCGATCTTGTCGGCGGGCAGCGAGAAAAACGCGGCCAGCTCGGTCGCCATCGACCGACTGACCGTGTCCACCCGCCACGCCTCAAAGGTTAGCTGCCATTCGGCGCGGCTGATCGCCAGCGACAACCCGCCCTGAACGCTTCCGTTGTTGCGGCCGCGCTCCGTCGCGTGGACCGTTGCGAGCAGCGGAACGCGAAAGCGGTGCTTGAGGCGCGCGGCTGCGGCTCCGACCAGCCAGTCATGCGCGTGAATAATGTCGAACGGGAATGACCCACTCTCCAGCGCCTCGGCGGCCCTGGACAGCAGATCATTGACATACATGACTCGCGCATACCAGTCTTCGGGAGCGCCGCCAACCGCTACGCGATGAATGGTCAGCCCGGGCAACTGCTCGTGCGCCGCACCGCCCGCCAGCAGCGGCGTTACGACGGTAACGGCGGCGCCGAGATCGCGCAGCGCGGGCACAAGCGCCGTGATGTGGCTGCCAATGCCGCCAATCACATGCGGCGGATACTCCCAGGCCAGTTCAAGGATTCGCATGGCAATCGGTCTCTCGTCCGGCAACCGAACCGTGGTGTTAGCGCACGACCGTCGACGGCGACAAGACTGTGGTGGCGGCCTCATATACGGCGGCGGCCACGACGCCGGGCGGTGCGCCGCCCGAAATCTCGGCGTAACGCCGCGCAAACGCATCGTCCGTCGCGGGCGCAGTCGCCGCCACTCTAACGTACCGCACGGGTGGGCTTAGCACGGTGTAGGCAGCGCGAGCGAGGGTTTCGTCTTCCGGCGCGATCACAACGATCACGAAGAGCACATCAGGATCGACGGCCAGCGCGCGCGCCTGCCGGTGCAGCGCGTCAGAATTCGCACCACTGTCCAGCGCCAGCAGTTCTATGCGCGTTGTCGACTGGCGACCGCGATCATCCCGAATCGCCAGCCTGGCGGCATAGAGCGCATCGTAGCCGATGGCGCGGTTGCGCCCTTCAAATGGGGCCACCAAACCCAGCTTCGCAATGCGCGGCGTGACCGCCAGCAGCGGCGCGCACGCGCATGCGCAATACACGACGGCGATCGCAACCCCGGAAGCCAGCCTAGCGCTGATACTTCGCAATGTTGGCCTGATGCTCCTCGAATGTCCTGGCGAAGACATGCGAGCCATCGCCGCGTGCCAGGAAGAACAGGTATTCGGTCTTGGCCGGCTCAAATGCGGCCCGAATCGCTCCCAGTCCGGGACTGCAGATCGGCGTCGGCGGCAGGCCGTCGCGCAGGTAGGTGTTGTACGGCCCCGTCACCTTGCTGTACTCCTCAAGCTGCACCGGCGTCTTCCACCAGGTGCCCTTGTCCGGCTGATAGCCCATGGCGTACTGCACCGTCGGGTCCGCTTCCAGCCGCATGCCCTTCTTGACGCGGTTGAGGTACACGCTGGCGATGACCGGGCGCTCGTCGGCTTTAACCGCCTCGCGCTCCACAATCGAAGCGACAATCAGCAACTGGTAGGGTGACAGCTTCAAATCGCTCGACTTACTCCACACATCCGCAGGCACTTTGCGGTCGAAGTTTGCCAGCATAATGCCAACCAATTGCGCCGCCGTGGCGTCACGAGGAATCTGGTAGGTATCAGGGAACAAGAACCCTTCAAGTGATGAGCCGGATGGACGATCCTTGAGCGCCGGAATACCGAATGTCCCGGCCTTGGCCGCCGCCACAAAATCCGCCGCCTTCACTACACTCTGTCGCTCCAGCAGTTGCGCCACCTCTTCGACCCGGCGGCCCTCGGTAATAACAATCGTGTTCGGGCGCGTCACCCCATGTTGCAGCGCAACCAGGATTTCATCCATCGACATGCCGCGCTGAAGCGTGTAGTCGCCGACCTCAAGCGACTTCTCAACCGCCCGCGCCTTAGCCACTTGCCGGAACAAGTCGACGTCCTGCACCAGTCCGAGCTTCTGAAGGCGCGTCCCGATCGTGGCCGGATTGTCGCCCGCCTGCACGGCGAATGCGACATCGCCCGTTCCCGGCGATCGCCACTCCACGTCCGACTGCCGCACACGCAGATAGATGTCCACAGCCAGTTGGTCAAACGATGTGATGCGCGTCAGATCAATGCCCGGGATTTCGCCGCCCTCGACGCTCAGCAAGCTGGTGAAGGCGAAGTAACCTGCGCCGCCGCATACGGCGATCGCCAGTACAAATATGAGGAAACGAATCGGGGAGTATCTTGGTTTGTGCTCGGCATCCACTTTGGCGCGAAACGATTTGCGTTTCTCCATCCGCAATCCTTTGGCTCAGCAGGCCTATTCGAAGAACGGGTCTTCGACCACCGCCCGGCGCGCATCGAGGTACTCCTGCAATATGATCGCGGCCACCATGGCGTCCACGTGCGGTCGCTTGCGTGCGTGGCGGTACCGGCCGCCGCGCTCGACCAGCATCTGCTCGCTGCGGACGGTGGTCAATCGCTCATCCCACAAAGTCATTGGCAGGCGCAGATGGGTCTGAATGCGTTGGGCTTCGTCCTCCACCAGGCGGGCTTGCGGTCCGACATGGCCGTTCAGGCTGCGCGGATAACCGATAACGACGGACTCCACGTGTTGGCGCGCCACCACATCGGCCAGTTGCGCCAGCAGCAATTCAAAAGACGTGCGCGTCAGGATGCCGTAGGGCGTGGCGAGCGACTGCCCTTCATCGCTCAGCGCCACGCCAACCCGCTTCTCACCCAGATCAATAGCCATGATTCGCATGGACTTGCGGCTTTACGGGGCCACCTCGACCTGCACCCGGAACGCAAAGAACGGCAGGCGTCCCATATTTAGGACATCGGATCGGAGCTCAATCATCGGTTCACGGCGCATCGCCAACCGCTTGCTGAGCCGGGCCGCTGCATCGGCCGCGCCCATGCCGCGCACCTCGTTCGCCACAACGCCGCGGTCGATGGCCGTCGCCATCTGCCCTTTGGCCGTCAGATCGAAGCGCACACTATCGGCCGTCGTGCCGGTCAACTCGCCGGGCACAAATTGAATTGTGTCCGGCAGCAACTCGAAGCCATTGCGCACTGCCGTCTTCAGCCGTTCAAGCGCGACGATATTCGCGTCAGCGCCATTGACGATCAACGCGCGCCCCACCGCGTTGGCTGAAATCATCAAGCTGTCGGCGGGCTCGTCAACCAGAAAATCAAACGTGGGGAAATCAAGCGTGACGCTGACCGATTCGGGCGCCACGAACTCGCCCTCTTTCAGCATCCCTCGGAAACTTGTCAACGCTTCCTGGCGCAGGCGCTGAACAAGCAGAACGGCCGCGCGCTGCTTGTCCGACTCCGCCACAACCGGCACGCGCTTGACGCTGCCGCCGGCCATATTGTTCGAGTTGACTACGTTGACCGCCAGCGCAAACGGGCCTTCCGCCGTATTGATCGTAAAGCGGGCCACATTGCCGCCCGGCCCGGCTTCGACAGCCTGCACCGTCACTTCGGCCCGCCCGCGCGGCGCCAGTTCGGCGTCGGTCTGCGTCGAGAAACGGATCGGCACGCCGGATGATGTGGAAACTATGCTGCCTTTTGGGATCTTGATCGCCTGGTCGCTCTTGCTCGTGAAGACCACGATTCCGGTCGCCCTGGCGTCAGGCACGTCTTTCTTGTTCGCGGGCACAACCTTCTCGGAGCCGCCAAGCTGGATTTCCTGGATACGCGCCGGAATCTGCCCGAGCAGCGTGTTGACCGTCTTCTGTGTGGCGCTGGCCGTGATCGCTGTCTTGACGCTGGCCGACTCGCTGACGGGATACAGCGTTATCTTCGCAGACGGCATGAGCAGTGCGGACGTGGCCGCGATGAGCACCACGAGCACGGCCAGAATCACCGCGCCGGCAATGCGATAGGCGCGGCTGACGCGCGGCTCCGTGGGCGCAATGACCTTGAGATCGCCATCGATGTCGCCCGGTACAAACTCGGGCGCAGCGGCGGCGCCCCAGTTGTGCATGCCGGGCAGGCCGCGCTTCGTCCAGAAGACCGGCAGGCCGATCTCCCGCGCAAGCTTGGCCGTATCCTGATGGAAGGCCACCAGTGCCACGCTGACGGCTTCGTCGACCGCCGTGCGCTGCACGAGCTTGAGATTCATCTTATCGCGCATGGCGCGGTTGCGGTACGGCACCACCAGCACCACGCGCGGCGCATCCGCCCAGATGATCTTATCGCGGATCGAACCGATCTGATCGTCCGGGTCCAGATGAATGACCTGCTCTTTGTTGTCGTCGGCCATGTCAGTACGGGACATTCGTTGGTTGCTCGCGCGGTTGCCCCGCGGCTATTTCTTCATGCTCTGGGCGACGAACGCTGGAACGGACGCCATCGCTTCGCCTAACCGGCCGGCGTCTTTCCCGCCGGCCTGCGCCATATTCGGACGGCCGCCGCCGCTGCCGCCAATGCGTTGAGCCGCCTGCTTGACGATATTCCCGGCGTGCGCGCCGCGCGCGATCAGGTCCGGCGTGACCGACGCGATTATCAGCGGTTTATCGTCAACCACCGCCCCCAGCGCCACGATGCCCGAGCCCAGTTTGTCGCGCAGCCAGTCGCTCATCTCGCGCAGCACGTCCACACTGGCGGCGTTTACCGGGGCGGCAATCACCTTGACATCCCCCACGGTCTGAACGCCAGCCAGCAGCTCTTCAAGCCCGGCTTTGGCATGGGCTCGTTGCAGCGCCTGCAATTCGCGGCGCAGCGCGTCGCGTTCGGCGCGCAGTGCATCGATCTTGGTCGGCACCGCATCGGTCGTCGTTTCGAGCTGCATCGCTATGGCCCCCAGCATGTCGATCCGTTCGCGTGCATAGCGGCGCGCGCCGCGACCGGTGGTCGCCTCAATGCGCCGCAGGCCGGCCCCGACCGAGCTTTCACCAAGCAGAATGAACGCGCCGATCTCGCCGGTCGACTTGAGATGGGTGCCGCCGCACAGTTCGCGCGAGTAACAGCGCTCGCGGTCGCCCCAGTCGGCGACACAGACAACGCGCACCTCATCGCCGTATTTTTCGCCAAAAAGCGCCATCGCCCCCTGCCGCGTCGCGTCTTCCTTGGAGGTCACATACCAGTGGACCGGCAGGTCCCGTAGTATCACCTCGTTGACGCGCGCCTCAATCTGTTCGAGTTCATCGCGCGTCACCGCCGCCAGATGATTGAAGTCAAAACGCAGGTGATCGGGCGCCACGAGCGAGCCGCGCTGTGTGGCATGATGCCCCAGAATCTCGTGCAGCGCGCGGTGCAGGAGGTGCGTGGCCGTGTGATTGCGCATCGTATCATAGCGGCGCGCCTCGTCCACGCGTGCACGCACCGTGTCGCCGGTCCGCAGCAATCCTGAGTCCACCCGCACGTGGTGCGCGTAGACGCCTGGCACCGGCTTCTGCGTGTCGCTGACCGTGGCGCGCACCTGGGCACTCTCGATCAGACCGCTGTCGCCCACCTGCCCGCCCGATTCCCCGTAGAACGGCGTGCGATCCAGCAGAACCTGCACCTGGTCGCCGGCGCGCGCATCCGGCACGATCGCGCCGTCGCGGACGATTGCCACGACCAGCGCACCAGCCGACAGTGTTTCGTAGCCAACGAACTTTGTCTCGTCAAACCCGAAGGCGCGGTACGCATCCGCCTGATCGCCCATCTTGAAGCGGCCGGCTGCCTGCGATTGTTTGCGCTGTTCATCCATGGCACAGCGGAAGCCGTCGTCATCGAGCGTGAATCCGCGCTCCTGCGCCACATCGCGCGTCAGGTCAATCGGGAAGCCATAGGTATCCCACAGCAGGAACACGTCGGCCCCATCTATTACGGCGCTGTCGCGCCGCTGCGTCTCGGCGAAAATGCCCTCAAGGATGGCCAAACCCTTGTCTAACGCGGCCTGGAAGCGCTCTTCCTCCTGAGCAATGGCCTTGATGATGAACTCTTGCTTTTCCTGCAGGTCGGCATAATGCGCGCCCATGTGAGCGATCACCGCGCGTGCCACGTCGCCCAGGAACGGGCGCTGCACGCCCATCTTCTTGCCAAATCGCATCGCGCGCCGCATCACCATGCGCAGGACGTATGCGCGGCCCTCGTTGCCCGGCAGCACACCGTCCGACAGCAAGAACGTCATCGCGCGGCCGTGATCGGCAATCACGCGGTACGCGACCATGTTCTTCGCGCGTGTGGCGTCATCATGGCGCAGGTCTTCCTGAATCGCGTCCATGATCGGGGTGAACAGGTCGCTCTCATAATTACTGGCTACGCCCTGCACCACGGCCGCGAGGCGCTCCAGCCCCATGCCCGTGTCAACTCCGGGCCTGGGCAACGGCTCATCGAACTGGCCGGTGTGCCTTTCGTCCGGCTGCGTCCGGTTGTACTGCATGAATACCAGGTTCCACAACTCCAGGAACCGGTCGGTCTCGGCCTGCAAAGCCGGGATAACACCTTCGATGCCCGCTTCCGGGTTTCGGTCCCAGTGAACTTCGGACGTCGGGCCGCACGGTCCCGTGTCGGCCATCTGCCAGAAATTGGTTTTTGGCCCCATGCGCGCCACCCGGCGCGGATCGACGCCAACCTCGTCAACCCAGATCCTGTACGCTTCCTCATCGTTGTGAAAGACCGTGAACGCCAGCCGCTCGGGCGGCAGGCCGTAGACTTTCGTCAGCAACTCATAGGCAAACTTGATGGCGTCGCGTTTAAAGTAGTCGCCCAGCGAGAAGTTGCCAAGCATCTCGAAAAATGTGTGATGACGCGGCGACGGACCGACATTTTCGAGGTCGTTGTGCTTTCCGCTGACGCGCATGCACTTCTGGGACGTCGTCGCTCGCTCGTAAGCGCGCTTTTCGAGACCCAGAAAGGCATCCTTGAACTGCACCATGCCGGCATTCGTGAAAAGCAAGGTGGGATCAGATGGGACGAGCGATGACGAAGCCACCTCGCTGTGTCCCTGTTGCGTGAAGTAGTCCAGAAACGCGCGCCGGATCTGCGCACTGGTCATTTTGGCGGTCATGAAGTCGTTACCTGTGATTGGCCTGAGTTCAAGTGATTATAGTTGCATGTGTCCGGCTGTCAAAGTCGAATTGCCAAGTCAATAATTCGTCACGCAGTTTGTAGACGTTGAACGACGGTTAGAAGCGCATCATCGCTACCAACATTGCCCGGAAATATGACGTAGGGCATGCCCGGAAATCGCGTTTCGTCCCCCAGCAGCCACATTGGGACGCCCGGAAGGATCGGAGCCGGCGCGTAAGCTCGCTTCGCGCCGAGCGCCTGGGTGCCGATCACACTCGCGGTCCACCCGCCCTTCACGATCAGATAGGCTGGTTCACTTGATAAACTTCGTACTATGTTTACAACGGTTTGCGTAATGTTGGCGCCCAACTCCAGACTGTCTGTCGCCGAACGAGTTTCGACGGTGCGGGTAGTATAGAGCACGGCCGTGCGTCCTTGACGAATGGAATGCGCAATCAATGCGCCAGCGCGCTCCGTCTCCCTGGCCGCCCGCCCCTGAGCGATTTCCGGCACAGATAGTTCGATGCTGTCAACAGGCAAAGCGCGCATGAGCACGTTCAACTGTGCGGAACTCTTTGGCACATGCGATCCAACGATGACCAGCCCACCTCCCGGACGTTTGCTCAAGCCGGCGGCGATTGGCGGATTGCCCTGCCCGGCCCGCACGCGGACGAACGAGGCCGCTGTTCGGCAGACAAATCGCCATCCGGCGGCCTCCGCGCTCATCAGTCCGGCGACAAATACTTCCATGTCGCGATAGCTGGCGGCGTTGACGATAGTTGTTTGCCTACGCGACGACAGAAGCGACGCGGCTACCGCATCCGGTCCTCCACGCCGAATCAGTTCCAGCGATATCGACTGCACGTCGTCGGCCCGCATCCGGCCGTCCCACTTCTCTTCGACCCAGTTTCGCATATTGGAGTGCTGATAGCCAAACGCCAGGTCGCGCGCATATGGGGTCACGGCGGCGGGCAAGAGATGGTCGCCCTCGCGCACCCATTGCACATCGCCATAGGTATAGCGCCCACCTTCAAGGAAGAACGGCGCGATGATTGTGCCGTCGCAGTCGCCCAGCGCGTCGACTTCCGCCGGATAATGTCCGCGCAGCGTCGAATCGCTGCGTGAAACCAGCGCGTAGCGGCAGCCGACCGCTTCGGCAGCCACCCTGAGGTTTCCAGCAATCTCGCGGTGAAGTGCGACCGCACGATCCTCGGGCATAGCGCGTGTGTTCGCCAGGATGAAGAACAGCGGGCGAGGCTCCGCCAGCTCCCGCTGCAACGCATCGACGCTCCAATCCGTGAGCACATATACATCACTGATCGCTTGCGGCCCGGTGGGGTCGTCATCCAGCACCACGACCTTGGCGCCGCCGCGATTGCGCTCGCGGATACGTTCAAGCAGTGTGCTGTCGGGGTACTCCGGCGGCAGGCTGGCCTGCCACTCGGAAAACGCTACTGGCTCAGTCGGTTCGAAAATGGTCATGCGCCTATCATAGCGATTTTTGCTTGATTGCCAAAACAAACTCGACTATAATCGGCACAAGGATTGCCGCCTCGCGCAGGCGACAGGGTGCACATGCCAACCCGCAAACCCGCATCGACCCCCGATCTGTTCGACCAGGCCGCCGACGAGCAGATGAAGTCGGACGCCCCGCTGGCCGCGCGCATGCGTCCGCGCGCGTTAGACGACATCATCGGTCAGGACCACATTATCGGTCCCGGCCGCCTGCTGCGGCGCGCGGTCGAGGCGGATCGCTTGTTCTCTTCGCTAATCCTCTGGGGCCCGCCAGGCACCGGCAAGACGACGCTGGCGATGGTGATCGCCAATTCTTCGCGATCGCATTTCGAAATCCTCAACGCCGTGCTGGCGGGCGTCGCCGACATACGGCGGGTCGTCGGCGAGTCGCGCGAGCGCCTGCGCATGCACCGCCAGCGCACCATCCTGCTCGTGGACGAGATTCACCGCTTCAACAAGGGACAGCAGGATGCGCTACTACCGCACGTCGAAAACGGCACGCTGATTCTGATCGGCGCCACGACCGAAAACCCGTATTTCGAACTGGTCGGGCCGCTGCTCTCCCGCTCGCGCATCTTCCAGCTCAAGCCGCTCGGCAGCCCGGAGACGCTGATGCTGCTGCACCGCGCGCTTGCGGACTCCGAACGCGGCTACGGCGGGCGCGCCGTGGCAATCGATGACGAGGCGCTCGAACACCTGGCGTTCGTGGCCGGCGGCGACGCGCGAACCGCGCTCAATGCGCTTGAGCTGGCAATCGAATCGACCGCGCCCGATGCGCAAGGCGTGACGCATATCAATCTGGCGGCGGCGCAGGAATCGATTCAGGGGCGCTCGATCCGATACGACAAATCGGGCGACGAACACTACGACACGATCTCAGCGTTCATCAAATCTATCCGTGGTTCCGACCCGGACGCCACGCTATTCTGGCTTGCCAAGATGCTTTTCGCCGGCGAAGATCCCGAGTTCATTGCGCGCCGCCTCGTCATTCACGCCTCGGAAGATGTCGGGCTGGCCGATCCGATGGCGCTGGTCGTCGCCGTCGCCGCAGCGCAGGCATTGCAGTTTGTCGGCCTGCCGGAGGCGCAACTCAATTTGGCCGAAGCGGCGCTATATCTGGCCACCGCACCGAAGAGCAATTCCGTACTGGCGATCCATGAGGCGGTAGCCCACGTCAAGCAGCATGGCGAGACACAGGTGCCGCAGCATCTGCAGGACGCCAGTCGCGACGGCAAGGCTCTGGGCCACGGCCAGGGCTACCAATACCCGCACAACTTTCCGGATCACCACGTGGCACAGAGCTATTTGCCGAACGCCATCGTGGGCACGCAGTTCTACCGTCCGAGCGACCAAGGGTACGAGCAGGCGGTTGCCGAGCGCGTGGCAGCATGGCGGGCCGCGATCGCGACCAAAGCGTCAGACGGGCAACCAAAGGGGCGACCATGAAATCCACGAGGACAGCCGGGGCGCGATTCGCGCGGTCCGCGATAGCCATTCTGATTGGCATGCTTCCTTTGTGCCTTGGCCTCTGGCCTGCGCTACCCATTCCAAGCGCCCACGGCAGCCCTCAAGTTTTCGACCTGCAGATAAACAAGCTCGGACCAGGCAAAGCGCCCGCCGACAGCCGGATTACGTACACCTTGCAGATCACGAACAACTCCGGCGCCACCCTGAACGGCGTCTCGATCACCGATACGTGGACATTGCAGGACTATGACGGCGCGTACCAGACATTCGGCAGCGCGAGCGTAACCGCAGCGACGTTAGTCACTGCGCCGTTGCGCTATATGCGCTTCGATCTGTCCCCGCTCGCGCCGGGCGCGACTGGTCAAATCCAGATGGGCATGTACATCACGCGGGCGCTCCAACCCGATTACCGCTATCCGCCTACCGTGTTGGGCAACAGCGCGTACATCACGACATCGACTCCCGGCCGCACGGCCAACAGCGATAATGCGAATACGATCGTCGCGGGACCGGTTCTGCAGTTGATTCCCAACATTGTGCCTCCCCAACCGGTTGACGGCACGCGTGCCGGCCGCGTGATCACGTTCACCTACACCTTGGAAAACAAAGCGCGCAGCGATGCGATTGACGCAACCAATGTCGTGATCAGCCAGGTCATGCCGGCCCATACGGAGTTCTACAGCGCTTCGCCAGCCAGTCTCAGCGTATATTCGCCAACCAACAACACGGCCTACTGGCAACTGCCCTTGTTACAGGTCGGCGCCATTACGACCGTGACGCTCACGGCGCGCATTCACCCGACAGCGCCGGCTGGATTTATCGGCAACCCCTGGCTCTCATGTGGGGCGCTGGCCGACGCCCTCGTCAACGTGGTGGCCTGCTCCCAGGACACGAGCTTTGTCATCGACGACGTGTTTGAGAAGCGGTCATTCGCCGAAACGCCGCCGGTTCAATCGTTTCCCGTAAGCTCGACGTTCAATTCGCGCGTCTTGACGTATACTGTGTTTGTCTACAACCCCTTTACCCACACGGCCAGCCTCCGCGTAACCGATACGCTGCCGACGTATAACGGCGACACATCGCGCGCCTTTCAATATCTCGTGCCGATCACCGGCGTCAATCCGCCGACATTTGTAACATATACCGCCAATTCCGCAGTCTGGGATACCCCACCCATTGCGGGCTGGGATGTCTACTCGTTCACATTTCACGTCTGGGTTCCGGCAAACATGCCGATCGACCCCAACCAGGTGCGCCGCGAATACGTCAATACGCTCAGCGGGTCGTATGGCAGCCTGGCGCTTCCGCGAAACGACGGGTACCACGACTTCGGCATGCGCGTGTTCGTCGAGGCGCAAGTGCTGATCGACAAGATCGTGACGCCGACAACGCAGCTCAACGGGCTGCCGGTGACCTACACGCTGTCGCTCAGCAATACCGGGCCGACGCCGGTCAGCAATGTGCGCGTAACCGAGACGCTGCCCAACAACGTGCCCAACTGTAATTTCCAGTGGGGTGGCATAGTAAGCGGCACCGCGCCGGTCGTGGCAGGCGGCGACACCGCGATCTGGGACGGCATTTCGATTCCTCCGCACTCGGCATGGTCCGTCGTATTCACCGCGACCGTGTTCGGCAGGCTCTATGTCTATTGTGGAAACGTCATCTACGCCAGCAGTAGCGACACATTCATTCCCGCGCGTATCGGAATCGCGCCCGTTTACATTGACAGCTCGTTCCGCTACGACAAACAGGCCCTGCAACCTAGCGTGGTGCTGGGTGGCAGCCTCACTTATTACGTCTCCGAATTCAATATCGGCGGCGTCGCCGCTGTCATGAACGGCTTCACAGATACGCTGCCCGCCGGATTCTATTACGGGACCAGCCCCGTATACACCGATCACGTTGGCGCGCCGTTCACACTGCTGCCCAACCACCAGAATACGTATTCTTCGACGTTTGCGGTCAACGTCGTCAGCACGACCATTCCATGCGACGCGTTGCCGTTCTATGTGCCTCAAGACGTCGCCACGTTCGGCATGCGCATCACAAGCCCGGTCGATATGGCTGGCTTCTGGTACAACGCATCTCCCGCGGCCAGCGTTCTTATTCTGCCGCAGGTCACGCTGGTCAAAGACGCCAGCCGCATTGATTTGATTCCAGGCGATGTCACAACGTTCACACTTACCCTGAATAACAATACCGCCAACGCCATATCGGGTGTGCGAATTACGGATACGCTGCCAACACTTCCAGTCAACTGGACGTTTGTCGGTGTGCTGGCGGGCACCAGCGCGCCAGTCATTACCACACCGGTGATTGTATGGGACAATCAAACCATTCCGGCCAACGGCGCCCTCGTCCTCAAGTTCATCGCCATGGCGCCACCCAGCCAAGTTGTCGCAACCGTCCCGGCATGGAACTACTTGAAAGCAAGCGTGCCGGCAAACCCGCTGATCTGCATGCCTCAGACATCGAAATACCTTGAAATCCATCCGCCGGTGATCACGGTAAACAAGATCGCGGGACCGTCGTATCCGTACCCGCCAATTCAGGCACAGGTCCCACCGCTGGGCAAGTTCTACTATCAAGTCTCGTTCCACAACAACACTCCGTATTCGGTGACGATCCAACGTTTCACGGAGACGTTGCCTGGCCTAACGTCCAAGTGGCGTTTCGATTCGATGATCAGCCCGGCCGATGCGCAACCCGTCAGCACGTCGCCGCTGGTATGGCAGAACCTGGTTGTGCCCCGCTTCCAGGACTACATCCTCAGCTTTTACGTGCGCGCCAGCACCGATTTTGGCACCTATGTCAATACCTGGTCGAACAGTGCGCCGGCCGTCGGCACAGGCGTGATGACAGGCCTGGTCCCAAGCGGCTTTATCTTGACGGCGGTCATGGGCTACCTGGAGGCGCCCGTCCAGGTCATACCGGGCGTTGGACTCGACAAGGTTGTGAGCCCTGATACGTTGTTCAGCGGCGATCAAGCGATCTACACGATTACGCTGGTCAATCTGTCCGGCGGCACCATCAACAACGTGCGCATCACAGACACCCTGCCGGCCGGCTTCCAGTACGGGTCAATGGTCGTTGGGTCATCGCCGGTGTTGACCACCCCGCTTGTATGGGATGTCGGCAACGTACTCAACGGCGACGCCAATCGGGTGACAATCTCTTTCCGCGCGACCGTGGGGATTTCAACGGCGACAGGAACCTACTACAACCGGGTTACCGCCACCTCAAGCAACGTGCTGATTCCCCCGACCGATGACACGGCTCCCTTACGCGTCGTATCGTCGCTGGGACCGCAACCGGACTTGGAGGTCAGCAAGAGCGATGGCCAACCAACTGCGCTCGTCGGCGATGGGGTAACGTACACGATCAATTACACGAACGTCGGCGCGTTGGACGCAACCGGCATCGTTCTAACCGAAACGCTGCCCGCAAACACCGTTCTCGTCGGCCCGTCGGAGTGGCAGCCGTCAGCCGTCGCAGGCGTCTATACGCGAATAATGCCGGATTTGCCACCGACCCAGACCGCCGCCGTCACCATCGCCCTGCAAATTGCCGGGCCAGCACCGTCCGGTTTCTACACCAACAGCGTCTCGATTCGGGCGACCAATGAGCGCATCACGAACAACAACACAGCGATCGATGTCGACTTGATGCGCGTGCTGGATTTGCAGGTCAGCAAGAGCGACGGCGCGAATGAGGTGTCGGCCGGGCAGCTAATTACCTACCTCATCAACTATACGAATGCCGGTAACGACGTAGTGACGAATGTCGTAATGACGGACACATTGGGGCCAGGCCTCACGCGCATCGGACGCACCTGGTACCCGGCGGGGGGCGGTGTGTTTACGTACAGCGTCGGCGCGCTGGCGGCCGGGGCAAGCGGAGTCGTGCCCTTCGCGGCGCAAGTCGATTCGGGCGCGATCGGTGGCGCCTGGGTGAGCAACACGGTCGTCATTGGCTTCGACGGCCACGACAGCCATCCGGCAGACAATGCGGCCACCGACATCGACGTGGTCAGCTATGCCAATTTGCGCGTGACGCTTGACGATGGGGTTGGCGTCGTTCTTCCCGGACAGATGATCACGTACTCATTTGGCTACGGCAACAACGGCGGAGCCACCGCAGGCACGTCGGTGCTGACGGCCACACTACCGCCGTCACTCGCGTTGCTCTCGGCGCCGGGGTGGACTGTGGACTCATCCGGCTATGTGCTCGCACTCGGCGACCTCGGCCCAGGTGTGACCGGAACCGCCGCCATTGTGGTACAGGTGCCCGTCACGCTGAGTACAGGCACGCGGTTGACGGCTACCGTCATCGTGACCGGTGTCGGAGATGTCACGCCGGCCGACAATTTCGCGCGTGACATCGACATGGTGCAAACGACCGGCCCGGATCTGCAGATCAGTGGTGCAACTGCAGGCCCGGCAGTGGCGGGCTTCCCCGTGACCATCATCTTGACCGTAACCAATGCCGGGACCGGCGTCGCTGCCGACTGGTTCTGGGTCGATCTGTACATCAATCGCATGCCGACCAGCCGCGCCGATCTTGGAGACGACGCCAAAACGGCGGCGCCAACCGCCGCACCTCGCCGCATCATGGCGCCGGCCAATCTGTCGCCGGGCCAGTCGACGACTGTCGTATACCAGTTCACGCCACCCAGCGAAGGTACATACGCGCTCTATGCGCAGGTCGACACCTGCGACCTGTCGAGTGTAGGCCCCGGCGCCAACTGTTACGATCCATCCTACAGCCGCATCCTTGAGCTCAATGAGGCCAACAACGTATATGGACCGCTGGCGGTGGTCGCGCAGACACCGTTCCGGCAGTATTTACCCATACTGCGTCGCTAACCAGAGACGGTGCGGGGAATCGAACACGGGGCAGCGGAAATCCACTGCCCCGTGTCATTTGCTTGCCGCGCCTGACTACGCGACGAGCGTCGCCCCGTTGCTGGCGTTGGTGACCATCTTGGCATAGCGCTTGAGCCAGCCGGTCAATTCGCGCTGCACCGGCTTCCACTGCTCGCGCCGCGCCGCCAGCTCGCCATCGCTCAGCCTTACGTCGAGCCGGCGATTCGGAATATCGATTGAAATGATATCCCCGTTGCGCAGCAGCGCAATCGGCCCGCCCTCCGCCGCTTCCGGCGAGATGTGACCAATTGAGCCGCCGCGCGTCGCGCCGCTAAAGCGGCCGTCCGTGATGAGCGCCACCGATTCGCCCAGACCCATGCCGGCGATATTGCTGGTTGGCTGCAACATCTCCTGCATGCCGGGGCCGCCCTTCGGTCCTTCGTAGCGAATCACCACGACGTGCCCGGCCTTGACCATGCCGTTGAGAATGCCCGCTGCCGCTTCGTCGTGCGAGTCGAACACGATCGCCGCACCTTCGAACTTCAGCATCGATGGCGAGACGCCGGCCGCCTTGATGACCGAGCCCTCCGGCGCCAGGTTGCCGAACAGCACGGCCAGTCCGCCGTCCTGCGAGTACGGATTGTCCAGCGCACGAATGCACTGCCGGTCGCGCGACTCGGCGCCGTACACATTCTCGCCCAGCGTCCGCCCGGTGACGGTCAGCGCGCCAAGCTTCAATATGCCCCCGCGTCGTCCCAGTTCGTTGAGAATCGCCGACACGCCGCCGGCCGCATCCACGTCTTCGATGTGATACGCTGACGACGGCGACACCTTGCAGATGCACGGCACGCGCGCCGAAATCTCGTTCACGCGCGACAGCGGGTAGTCGATGCCGGCCTCCTGCGCGATCGCCAGCGCGTGCAGCACGGTGTTGGTGCTGCCACCCATCGCCATGTCGAGTGCAAACGCGTTGTCCAGCGCGTCTCCCGTCACGATGTCGCGCGGCTTGATGTCCTTCTCGATCAGATGCAGCAGCGCTGCGGCCGCATGCGTCGCCAGTTGGTCGCGACGTGGGTCGAGGGCCACGATCGTTCCGTTGCCCGGCAGCGCCATGCCGAGCGCCTCGCACAGGCAGTTCATTGAATTCGCAGTGAACATTCCAGAGCAGGAGCCGCAGGTCGGACAGGCGACCTGCTCGAGCATGCTCAAGCGTTCCGCCGAAATCCGGCCGGCCTTGAACGCACCCACGCCCTCGAACACCGAAGCGAGGTCGACTGTCTGGCCGTCGGGTGTTTTGCCGGCGCGCATCGGTCCGCCGCTGACAAACACCGTCGGGATATTCATGCGCAGCGACGCCATCAACATGCCCGGCACGATCTTGTCGCAATTCGGAATGCAGATCATGCCGTCGAACGCATGCGCCCCGACCATCGTTTCGACCGCATCCGCGATCAGTTCGCGGCTGGGCAGCGAATACTTCATGCCGTAATGCCCCATCGCGATGCCGTCGTCCACGCCAATCGTATTGAACATGAACGGCACGCCGCCGGCCGCGCGCACGGCCGCGCGCACCACCTCGCCGTACTCCTTCAGGTGCACGTGCCCCGGAATAATATCGGTGTACGAGTTCGCAATGGCGATGAACGGCTTGCCCCAGTCGGCTTCGCTCTGAATGACGCCGGTGGCCCGCAGCAGTGAACGGTGCGGCGCGCGGTCAAAGCCTTTCTTGATTCGGTCTGAACGCATCACGCTCTCCTTGTTGACATGGCAATTCGGATTTGAGCCATTGTACGCGAACTCCGTCGAAGACCTAAAATGGCCAGGCCGCCCACAAACTGGCGGCCTGGCCTGCATCTGCCTTCCCACGCACTCGCGCCGGTCATAAACCTTTGACAGCGCCCGCCATCAGCTACCCCCACAGATACACGTCGGCCCGGATCAACTCCGAGACCACGCCGACCGGAACCGCCTTGGACTGCACGTCGGTCAGGAACACGAGCGCGTAAATAAATTCGTTCCACGTCAGGGTGAACGAGAAGATGCCGACCGACAGCAGGCCCGGCAACGCCGGCGGCAAGACGAAGCCTTCACGCACCAGACGGTATTTCGCCCTATCCTGACGGGCGCATGTCATGCGCAACCAGCCTGTCCGGCGGTGCTGGCGACTGCGGCTGCGTCGCCGCCGCGCGAAGCGGCAGCCACACGGTCAGCGTCGTGCCCTGGCCCAGGAAGCTCTCAGCCGTTACCGATCCACCGTGCGCCGCCACGATCGCTTGCACGAGCGACAGGCCAACGCCCGTCCCGCCCGCCTTGCGAGTACGCGCCTTGTCTGCACGGAAGAAGCGGTCGAAGATGTGCGGCAGGTCTTCGCCGGCGATTCCGATGCCCGTGTCGCGCACCACGATGGACACACGGTCTCCGGTGGCGCGCGCGCTCAGCCATGCTTGCCCGCCGGCCGGTGTGTATTTGACGGCGTTGTCCAGCAAGTTGCGGATCACGATCCGCATTTCATCGCCATTCGCAAACACCTGTCCGAGATGCTCGGGCACGTCGACGGTCAGCGCCACGCCGGCGTCGTTGGCCAGGGGCGACACATCGTCAGCCACATCGTACAGCAACGGCGCCAGATCAGTCGCCTGGCGCGGCGCTTCCTGGCCTTGATCCAGCGCGCTGAGCGCGAAAAGGCGTTCCACCAGCCGCTGCAAGCTCTCCAGTTCGCGCGCCATCGACGCCAGATACGATTCGCGCAAACTCGCATCGTGCTCGCCGTGAGATCGGATCATGTCAAGGCGCAGCCGCAAGCTGGTCAACGGCGAGCGCAGTTCGTGCGCCGCGTCGCCCACAAACGCGCGCTGCTTAGCCAGCGTGTCGCACACCTGGTCGGCCATGCGGTTGAATGAATCGCCCAGGCGCTGGACCTCAATCGGCCCTTCGGGTGTAATGCGCCGGTTCAGATCGCCGGCGGCAATCGCGCCCGTGGCGGCCGTCAGGTGCATCAGCGGCTGCGCGATCTGCTGCGCCAGCCAGATCGACACCGTCGCGATGGCGACGAGGACGAGGAGCCCGCTGGCAATCAAGTTCAGCCACGTCGCCGCAAGCGTGGCATGCAGTGCCTCAAGCGGCATGCTCAGTTGAACATATCCGCCGGCATGCTCGCGATCATCTTCAATGCGCACGGCTGTGTACAGGCGCTCATCATCGGTTCCCGGCTCCCGCCGGATGACGGCCAGATCCACGCCGTTGCGCGCGCTGGCCAGTTCGGCCATTTGGGCCACGAGCGTCTCGCTCGCCCGTCCGTCGGATGCCGCTACGACCTGCATGTGCTCATCGTACAAGGTGACGCGACTGCCCGTTTGTCGCGCGTACGATTGCGCCAGTTCCACGACGCTGCGACCGGGCGTCGCTGCATGCTCCTCTTCGTGCACGAGCGGGTCGCGCAGGGCGTTAGCAATCAAGTGCGCTTGAAGCTCGATCGCGTGACCGGCTTCCACATACGCGGTCGCCTGCAGGCGGCTGCCGGTCCACAGAATCACCCCGCCCAGCCCGATGGCCGTCAGCAAAAGGTAAGTGACCAGCAGCCGCGCCCTCAATGTGCGGAAGATCATCACGCATCAACCCTGCGGCGCATTGTCTGAACCGCCGAAACGATAGCCGAAACCGCGCACGGTTTGAATATACACCGGCGCGGACGGATCGGCTTCGATTTTTTCACGCAGCCAGCGGATGTGCACGTCGAGCGTGCGTGTATCACCCACCCAATCTTCGCCCCAGACTCGGTCGAGCAGCGCCTGCCGCTGCTGCGCGACGGCGGGCCGCTCGATAAGCGCCAGCAGCAGATCGTACTCGCGCTGGGTGCATTCGACCAGCCGGCCATCACGCCAGACTTGCCGCGCCTCCCGATCGACCACCAGGCCGCCAACCGTAATGCGCCCGGTCGCACTTGCCCCATCCGGTTGATCCAGTTGACGGCGGCGCAGCGCCGCCCGCACGCGGGCCAGCAGTTCGCGGAAGCTGAACGGTTTGAGAATATAGCCGTCGGCGCCGAGTTCCAGCCCCATCACGCGCTCCATCTCCTGTCCGCGCGCGGTCAGCATCAGGATCGGCACCGCCGATTCGGCGCGCAGCGTCCGGCAGACGGCGAAGCCATCCATGCCCGGCAGCATCACGTCGAGCAGGACGACGTCGGGCTTTTCCGCGCGTGCCAGTGCCAGCCCCGTCACGCCGTCCGCGCCGTGCAGCACGCGAAAGCTCTCGGATTTCAGCCCGAACACCAGCGGTTCCGCGATGTTTTCGTCGTCCTCAACCACCAGTATAGTCGGCGTGCTCATGCATCCATCTTACCCGTTGCGCCGCAGGCCTGTCAAACATCGCAAGCTGCGGACGGGGCTTCCCTGGCGACCGCTGAGCTTGCCGTACCGCCCCGCGCAGACGGGGTCGAAGCGCAAAGCGCAGGCGCGGGCTTACTTGCCCGCGCCTGTGTGGAATGCCGTTCGGTCTTGCGATAGCCAGATCGACATATCGTGTCCGGGGTGCCGTCTGTACGGGAATCTAACTGCGCGGCGCGCGTGCCACGCCGCTCGCCTGCGGACGCGCCGATTTGCCGGCCGTCACACGGTAGATGAACAAGAACAGAACCGCGCCACCCGTTGCCCAGTAGTAGAGTTGCACCGGGACACCGGCTGTATCGGTGCCACTCATCACGGCATGTACCAGAACGCCAACAAACGCCAGGAGGCTGCTGTAGTGCAAAAGCCGCCATGTGCGATAGCCGATATAGCGCCGCACGTACACACTGAACGCCACGACCGCGCCCAAATAGATCGCAATCTGGCCAATGCCAACCCACACCGGCCGGTATTCGTTTCCACCGAACGGGATCAAGATCTGCGCGAGCGAGAAGTTCGCGTACTTGTCGCCCATCAGGATAAGTGCGTGAAACAGGCCAACCGAAAGACCGAGCAAGCTGGCAAACTCGTGTACGTCGGCTGCCGCCGGGCCGCCCGGCCAGATTCGCGCCATCCGGTTCGTGACCATCAAGCCCAGCGCCACCGAAACCCACACCAGGCCGTACGCGACCAGCGCGCTGGCCCGCGACAGATACCAGTACGCCTTGGGTTCCGGGCCCAGTAGCGACGACACCAGGCTCGGCATCCAGGCCGGCAGCACAACAGCCGCCACCAGTGCGCCGGCTGCCGCCCCCAACATCAGCCAGAGCGCCGTATCGATCGTCGTCGCTGGCTCGAACTCCTCAACTGCTTTGTTCGATCTATTGCTCATTGTGGCTCCCAGAGATATTCACGCATACGCTGACTATGGACAATATGGCCATCCGACAGTACCGCTAACCCGGCCAGCCATGGACGCGCATCGATCCACGCTAACCCCTGCTGGCTGCCCAGAATCAGCATAACCTTGGCCGCCGCCTCCGCCTCGCGGGCGGAGGGCGCCACCACCGTCGCCGTCAGGACATCCGTCTCGGCCGGTCGCCCGGTGCGCGGGTCGATCAGGTGATGCTGCGGCTGCCCGTTCTTAACCCATTGCCGGTAATCCCGCCCCGACGTCGCTACTCCGCCTGACCGGAGCATGACCATCGTCGGCGCAGCGGATCCTGCCCCGGCGATGTCCACGGCGATCGGCCATGGCTCGCCGTCCGCTTGCGGCCCGTTGACGGCGATATCGCCGCCGGCATCCATCAGCGCGGGGCCGACCGTCGCCAGCCGCGCCACCGTCTGGTCAGCCGCCCAGCCCTTCGCGGTTCCGCCCAGATCGAGTCCCGCGTGAGCCGGTACGCGCAGCGCATGCTGCCGCGCATCCCAATCCAAGTCGCGCCAGTCCGGCACGTTGGCCGGCGCTGCAAACGAGACGGCGCCGGCAACAGCCAGAAACTCGAAACTCCGATCATATCCGGCCGCCACCAGCGCGCCCAGCACCAGGGGCGTGACGATTCCCTGTGTCGCATGGGCCGATTCAATCGCCGCCTGCACCACCTCCCACAGCGCATCCCCGACCGGCACCCACTGCCCGGCATGCGCGTTCAATCGGTTTAGGTCGCTGTGCGCCCGAAAGCGGCTGAACGCCTGCTCCCAGCTTTCAAACCACGCCGGCACGTTGTCCAGTGCCGCCGTGGCCTCGCCATCGCCATCCACGATAGCCAGCATCTCGCAGCCCATCGCGCGGAACGGCAATCTGTGCATGATAACTCCAGGTACTCTGACCTACCCGTGCTACCGCGAAGACCGCGAGCGCGTTACCGGCGCCGGGGCCGCGCGCACGGTACGCAGCGCGCCCGTCGTGTTCAGTGCCGTGGTATTTGGGCTCGCCGGCGCAGCCGTGCCTGGCGTCGCTGCCCGCTCAACCGCACTTGCCACGCTCGTGGGGTTCATCAACGCGGCCGACGACATCTGCGCCCATCCGACTAGTGTACCCAGCACCGTGAAACCGATTAGCGCGCCTTTGATCGCCGCCGCTTTCGCTTGGCCGCCCTGGTTAGTCGCCATCGTCATCACCGTGCGTGCCGAAGATCGAACCGTGCTCGGCTTTGTGCTCTTTTTCGCCACGCTGCTGCGCGACGCTCTGAGCCGGTACCGCACCATTGTACAACACACGGGCCGTATTTATGTCAACGTATACCAGGCCCGTTGACAGCGTCACTTCGTACGCAGTGATTCCCATGTAATTGACGAGCTCCGGCGCGCGTAGCAACCGACCGCCCGGCGTCGACTTGAGCGCGGCGGTCGCCGCCTGCTCGGGCGAAATCTTCGGCGTGGGGACTGCCATGTCAACCGCAGACACCGGCTGCACGCTCGTGTTGGTTTTCGCCGGCTGTGCGACTGCTTCTGCACCGGATGTCGCCACACCAATCGTTGATAATTGGTAGAACAACACCCCTGCGATTGTCATTATGAATGTAGTCAGGCCGATAGCTATAGCCAATGCAGGACGTTTGATCATCTGAATCCTCCGGTCGTTCAAGATGATCCAAGCATATCACCTTTGGCTGGCCTTGTGGTTATCGGCTGGTAAGGAACATATTAAGGGCTGGTTAAGTTGGGTAGCGTGAAGCCCGGTCAAGCCGGGCTTCTGATACATCGTTCGACTACTGCTGTACGACTAGCGATACTACTTGGAGGAGCGCGTCTGTGCCGCCGGTGCCGGAGCACCACCGCCTCCACCACCGCCACCGCCCCCCCCGCTCTCTTTCGGGCGCGGCGGCGCGCTCACAACGCGCAGCGCCACCGGTGCCGGTTCGGGTGCCGAAGCTACCGCGGCAGCCGGCGCAGCCGCTGGAGCAATCGGCGCGGCCTGCGGAACATTGACTACCACCACCGGTGCGACGGTCGGCACCTTGAGCGGCGCAACGGTTGGCATGGCTGGCAGTTCAATTGTGAACTCGGCAACTGGCGCCACCTCAGCATTCGAAGCGGCCGCCGGCGCAAGGGCCATACTTGTTACGGCATCTTTGCGGGCTGCATGTTCAGCCAGCGTTAGGTTTGCCCAACCGCCCATCATCGCAACCAGCGACAGAGCAGAGAGTACAAGCTTGGCGTGCGGTGCGCCTTTAGTATTGGTTGATTGTGCCATGGTTAGCGTCCCTCGTGCTCGTCTTCGTGATGCTCGTCTTCATGGTGGTTATCTTCCTTACCGGCGTTGTTTTGCCCGGCACCCTGCTTGCGATCTTCGGGGCCGTCACTGTTCGCCTGCACCTCTACGTTTGTGAATAACACCTTGCCCGTATTGGCATCAATGTACACGACACCGGTGGCGTAGCCGATTTCATAGGCGGGCTTGCCCTCGAATTCGACCAACTCCGGGCCCTTGGTCGGTTTGGCTCCTTGTGTAGCGCCCCATGCGATGCCGACGGCCTGTTCTGGCGACACGGCAAACTTCGGTACGGCCGGCCTGGCCGGCGCTGTCGGCTGCGCAGCTGCTTTCGCTTGCGCCTCCTGAACCTGCTGGGCCTTCACACGGGCCGTCTGTGCTTCCGTCTCGGCCTTGTGCAGCGCCTCAGCCTGCTTCTGCATCTGGGCATTTGCCTCTTCAATCTGTTTGTTAGCCCGGTCCAGCAGTTGCTGGTATGACGCCTCGCGTTCGGCAATCGCCATCTTGATGGCCGACGTATCAAGCGTAGGCGTCGCCTCGACCTGCGCCGGCGTCACGGTCGGTGCCGAAGATGCGGTGGGTGCGCGTACGGCGTCGCTTGCTTGCGATACCTGGGTAATTAGTGCGCCAAGCATCGTCATAAAGAAAGCGGTCAGGGCTATGGCGACAACGAGTGCGGATTTTTGGCTCATGGCTTCCTCTCCCGTGAATTTGATGCGGCAACAAATGAATCTGAATACAGCGAGAATAACGTACCCCAATGGGGTTTGGTTACATGCCCGCACAAGTGAATTACCTGACAAACGAAAAAGCTGCGCCCTGCCATCTGGCAGGGCGCTGAAAGGCACGCGTGCAGCAAGGGTCAATCATCGCACTATGCGCGCTTAGATCAGGTGCACGCCATGCAGTTCATCGAGCATGTGAGCGCGCGTCTGCACCTCGGCCACCTTGTTCGACGCATAAGTAGAAGCGTCGACCAGCAACTTGTGCGCCTGCGCAGCGGGCAGTTGCTGGACCGTGTGGTACGTATATCCACGCGCCTGCAGGTACTCTTCCTCGAACATGCGCAGAAGCTCGGCCTGGCGATCTTCCAACATATTCCACCTCCTCACCTGCGGGGCTGGGCCGGAGCGCCAGTTCCCCAATCGCCGCTGTGCGCCATACCATTTGCACGTACAGGCCCACCTCGCCACAGTCACTTTACCACACTCTACGCGCGCCGTCACCGGGCAATTGTCCCTTCTCTGGCGGGATGTTCGACCGTACATTGGCAGTGCGCTGCCGCATGCCTGTCATTCGGGGTGGAGCGTGGATGGCGTCACTTTGACGCTCGACGCTTTGACATTTCTTCTTCGTACCACTACACTTTCCACATGACGGCCAACCATCCCGCGCCCCCCGGACTGCTTGTGCGCATGCGCGTCGGCGCGATCGAACGCATCCACAAACTGTTCATTATCCATCGCACGCGCCAGTCGCGTGAGCGCGGCGTAGGGACCGAGTTCCGGGTGCTCACCAAAGAAAATACCGACGGCACGCTGGAACTGCTCGGCTACACGTACAGATTTGACGGGACCAACGAGCACCAATCCGATGTGCTTCGTTCGCCATCCGTGCCGCCCGACAAGCTGATCGACATCATCAAACACCTCGTCGAGCGGACGCGCACCGACATCACGCAGTTGGAGGTCATCGACCTGACCACGCTGCCCACGCGCCTCGATCAGGCCGACCGACTCGCCCAGCGCGACCTGCTTGATGCCTTCAATTTCGAGTAAGGAGCCGCCGATGGGGATACGCGATCAACTGGAGGCTGCCGAGCGCGCCAACCTGGCCGCCTACGCCATGCTGAGCAGCCAGACGCGCGGCCGCGCCTACCCTGACCCCGAGCACCCGTACCGCACCGCCTTTCAGCGCGACCGCGACCGGGTGATTCACACCACGGCGTTCCGCCGGCTAGAGTACAAGACCCAGGTCTTCGTCAACACCGAGGGCGATTACTACCGTACTCGCCTGACACACACGATTGAGGTGGCGCAGATTGCGCGCACGATCGCGCGCGCTCTGCGCTGCAACGAGGACCTTGCCGAGGCGATCGCGCTGGCGCACGATCTCGGCCACACGCCGTTTGGCCACTCCGGCGAAAGCACGCTGAACGAGCTCATGCGCGATCTCGGCGGTTTCAACCACAACACACAGACCGTGCGCATCGTCGAGGAACTGGAAGAGCGCTTCGAAGACTACCCCGGCCTCAACCTGACCTGGGAAGTGCGCGAGGGGATCATCAAGCACGAGACGGCCTACGACAAATCCGACGCCGCGCACTACGACCCGGCCCTGCAGCCGACCCTGGAAGCCCAGCTCGTCAATTTCGCCGACGAGATTGCCTACACGACCGCCGACCTGGACGACGGCCTGCGCTCCGGCATGCTGGCGCCCGCCGAACTGCACGGGTTGGCACTGTGGGACGACGCATTTGTGTCCGAGCAAGAAGCGCCATTCACCGACAAACTGCGCCACAAGTTCGTCCGGCGCCTGATCAACTTGCTCGTCAGTGACGTGGTCGGCGAGACGGCGCAACAGATCGGGTCGCGCCAAATAGTGACAATCGACGACGTACGCGCGCAAGATGGCAAGATCGCGTGCCATTCGGCTGCTATCGCAACGGGCAACAAAGAACTGAAAGCGTTTCTGTTCAACAACTTCTATCGGCACCCGCGGGTCATGCGCATGTCGTTCAAGGCCAATCGCGTTCTCGTTGCACTGTTCAACGCATACCGCCACGAACCGCGTATGCTGCCCGTCACGACCCAGCGCAAGCTCCAACGCACGCCCCTGGAGCGTGTGGTTTGCGACTACATCGCCGGCATGACCGACCGCTTCGCCATGCAGGAATATTCCCGCCTGTTCGACCCGGGGGAGCGCGTCTAGCGATGCCGGTGCCGCGCGCCAGCCGGGGGCTGGCACTGTCGCTGACGACCATCGCCGCGCTCTGCCTGGTGCTCGCCACGTTCGGCGTGCTCGCGCTACCGGCGCAGGCGGCGCCGGCCGCCACCTTGCACGGCACGCTGACCGCGCTGCCATTCACCGTGGTCGATCCCGTCTACGTCACCCACGCGGGCGACGGCAGCGGGCGATTGTTTGTCGTGCAGCGTTCTGGCCAGATTCGCATATTCAGGAACAATCAACTGTCCGACGCGCCGTTCTTAAGCATCACAGCGCGCGTCGGGTCCGCTTCCGGCGAGCAGGGACTGCTGAGCGTCGCATTTCCATCCGGCTTCGCCGGCTCACAGCGCTTCTACGTCTATTACACCGACCTCGCCGGCACCATCACCATTTCGCGCTTCAACGTCTCCGCCAATCCTGACCGCGCCGATCCATCATCGGAAACGAAGATCATCACCATCCCGCATCCGACCTACTCCAACCACAACGGCGGCCAGTTGCAGTTCGGGCCGGATGGCTTCCTGTACGCCGGAACCGGTGACGGCGGCAGCGGGGGTGATCCGTTCAACAATGCGTTGTCGACCACCGTTTTGCTGGGCAAGCTGCTGCGCATCGATCCGGAATCGGCATACCCGGGCGTGCCAACCTACACGGTGCCGGCCTCCAACCCGTTCGCACAGACCGCTGGTTACCGGCACGAAATTTGGGCGCTCGGCCTGCGTAATCCGTGGCGCTTTTCGTTCGATCGACTGACCGGTGATCTGTACATCGGCGACGTAGGACAAGGCGCGTGGGAAGAGGTGGATGTTCAGCCGGCCGGCAGCGCGGGCGGCCAGAACTACGACTGGAGCTGCTTCGAGGGTTTCGTGCCGTATGCACCCAATGCCGCGCGCTGCGCCGGGGCGATCACGCACACGGCGCCGGTCACAGCATATCCGCATGGCGCAGAGTGCTCGGTCACTGGTGGCTACGTCTATCGCGGTGCGCAGTACGCGCAACTCGCCGGCCGCTACATCTTCGGCGACTTCTGCAGCGGGCGCATCTGGGCGCTGTCCCGCGCCGGCAACACATGGACGACGCAGGACGTTGGCGATGCGACATTCCAGATCTCGTCATTCGGCGAGGACGAATCCGGTGCGCTCTACATCGCTGCGTATAGCGAGGGGCGCATATACCGCCTCGGCAATCTCGAACCGGCCGCGTACCTGCCGCTCATATCGCGCTAAAGCGCGGCCCGCGTATGGGCGCTACGATGCCCTACCGCAGCAGCTTCTTCACAGTCGCATCGAGCGAACCGCCGCTCATCTCTCCGACCGCGACCTGCTTGATGACCCCGTCGCGCCCAATGAAGTACGTCGTCGGCAGCGCGTAGACGCGGTACAAGCGGCTCACACGGGAATCGCGGTCCAGCATCACCGGAAACGTCAGCTTGAGTTGTTGCAGGTACGGCGCCACGAGTGCGCTCTCCTCGCCATCGTTGATGCCCCACACCACGAAACCTTCGCCCGCATGCGCGTCGTAGGTCGCCTGGATCGCGGGCATCTCGTTGCGGCATGGACCGCACCAGGTCGCCCAGAAATTGATCAGCACCACCTGGCCCCGCAGTTCGCTCAGCGCATGTTCGGCGCCGTCTATTCCGCGCAACCGGAACTCCGGCGCGACGGCTCCGGCATACGTGCCGGCCATCGCGACCGAAGCCCTCTGCGATGGCTTCTCAATCCTGGCCGAAGCCCGTACACGGACCAACCACGTGGACAGCTTGGTCGAACGCTCAATCTCGGAGCCGGCCGCGAACGCATCGCTTGCGCTGAAGCGCCGCACCGTCAACTCCCGCGCCTCGTACCGGACCAGATCGTCGAAGGTCGCGCCGCCGAGCGCCAACTGCCGGTTGAGTTCGTCGCTTGTGGCGGGGGCCGCCGCCAGCATCTTTGAAATTTCTGTGCGTGCATCGTCGTCGCTCGCCGCGATGCCGGCCTGCGCCGCGCCTTGCACCATCAACTCGGAGTCAATCCACTTGTCCACCTGCAGCGACTCGTCCAGATCGGCGGTGCGCGCGCCACTCGTCAGCCATGCGACGACCTGAATGACCGCCATCCGCTGCTCAAGATCGCCGCGCGTCAGGCGCACGCCGTTGACGATCGCCATCACGTCGCCGGCGATGGCGGGAGTTGCCGTGCTCGTCGCGCCGGCGGATGGTGCGCCGGTCGGGTCCGGCCCCGAGCGCGCCACGTCCAGCAGCGCGCAGCCGCTGACCAGCAGCGCAATCAGGACGACCATGACCGGTTGTCTCATTTGGCCCCTCATGCTCACGTCCGATATAATCCACCCGATGATCGCGCCCGCCGAACAAGCTGCCTATACTGTACGACTACCCGATTTCGAAGGGCCGCTCGACCTGCTCTTGCACTTGATCGAGCGCGAAGAACTCGACATTACTCGCGTATCCCTGGCGCAAGTAACCGGCAATTATATGCAGTACCTGGCCGCCATGCAGCGTGTCGAGCCGGAGCACATCGCCGAGTTCCTCGTCGTGGCTGCCAAACTATTGTATATCAAATCGCGCCTGTTGCTGCCGCAGGACAGCACGCCGGGGCTTGCAGTCGAAGAGGACGTCGGCGACGAGTTGACGCGCCAGCTTCTCGAATACCGCCAGTACAAACAGGTCGCCACCCAGTTGAAAGAATGGGACATCAAAGGCCTGCATGCCTACCCTCGCATCGCGCCGCGCCCCAGGGTGGAGCCGAAGCTCGACCTGTCGCACGTGTCGCTCGACGACCTGGCCGCGCTGGTCGAGGTCGTGGTGGCGGCCAATCGCGCCGCGCCGATCGGCGACGTCGTCGCGCCGCTAGTCGTGCGGGTCAGCGACATGATGGAAGACATCCAGCAGCGGCTGGCGCGCGGCGAGCACGTGTCGTTCCGGCGCTGGCTCGGCGCCTCGCGCAGCCGGGTCGAGATCGTCGTCTCATTTCTGGCCGTGTTGGAACTGATGAAGCAGCGCAAGATCGTCGTGCGGCAGGACGAGTTGTTCGGCGACATCATGATCGAACTCGCGCCGATCGAGGCCGCCCCGCCCAGCAGTGCCACGCCTAACGAATCCGACGAGCCATCCTTCGTCGAACCCACAGCGTAACACTCAGGAGCACCGGCAACGCCGTGTCGATCAGCACGTCGCGCACACTGCCATCGCGACCGACAACGTGCTGGTGGATCTCATCCGAGATCGCATAGCCGGCCGTCAACAGCAGCGCCCACATAGCTGTCACCACGGGATCGCCCCCCACTCGTGACTTGAGTGCGCGCTGCCACAGGGCGAAGAGCAGCATGTACTCCAGCACGTGCAATGACTTGCGGAACGGATCGAACCCGATTCCCGGTATCGCCGGATTCATCTGGCTCGACCAGTAGAAAATCACCCCCATCCACGCGCCGAGCAGCGCCCAGTCCATCCATGGCGGCCACCGACTAGGCTGCATAGTGTCGTTCAAGCTGGGCCGCGATGGCTTCCCAGCGAAAGCATGTCTGCATCCGCTCGCGGGCCGCGGCGCCCATCGCCTGCGAAAGTGCGCGGTCATTCAGCATTCGCAGCACGGCTTCGGCAAACGCGTCACCGTCACCGGGCGGCACCAGCAGGCCCGAAACGCCGTCGACGATATACTCTCGATTTTGCCCGACCGCCTCCGCCACCACGGGCACCGCCGCATCGAGCAGTTCGGTCAGCTTGACCGCGCACTTGGCGCGGTTAAGCAGTGTGTCATCAAACGGGTAGATCGCGAGTGACGCTTCCGCAAACAGGCGGGGCAACTGCGCCGGTTCCACCCAGCCACGCCAGTCAACGCGCACTTCTGCTGCCGTGCCCGCCAGCAGCCGGCGCAATTCGTTCTCCTCGCCTCGAAATCCCTTGCCTGCGATGACATACCGCACCGTCGCGTGACGCTCGGACAGCGTGGCTAGCAAGCGGGCGACACGGCCCAAATCAAACTCGAAGAACCGAGTGTAAAGCAGTACCGCGTTGCCGTCACGCGGAACCTCGGTCGAGAGGACAGTCGGCCAAACGCCATTGGGTGCATAGCATACCCGCGTGCGCGGTACACCCAGCGCCCAGACAAGCGTCTCCAGCGCGCGGCTCGCAACGGTCACGGTATCCGCATGCGCCAACCCCCACCACTCCTGCCACGCGAAAAACCGTTTCAGCCAGCCCGGGTACGGCTCGACCTCGTTCCAACCACCGGCCCCCTCCCAATCGTCGCTATCGACGACCAGCCGCGCGCGGTGTATGCCAAGGCGACGCAAATACCAGAGCAACCACAGCGTCAGCCCGGCATAGGCTTTGGGTTTGAAGCCGTGAACGACAGCGGGGTGAAGCGCCAGCGCGCGCCGAACCAACGTCAGCGCCAGCCAGATGTGAAACAGACCGGGAATTCGGAGCGGCGGCAACGGCACGTTGACGACCTGCACACCGTCGTCAGCGTATGCGCGCCCGCTTTCATCGGGATTCGACCAGGGTGGCAGCAGCAGCGTGACGCGGTGCCCACGGGCCGCCAACGCGCGCGCCAGCGGCAGGGCACGCAAGCGCATCGTTTGTTTCGGCGCCATGCCAAACGGGCCGACCATCACGATATTCATGCTGCCGGCGCGCCTACCCGCCCACGCGCTCGCGGTAATGCCCGCGCTGCTCGGGCGGCAGCAGTTCGGCCAACCGGAGCATGACGCGGTCGGTCAGTTTCGCCAGTTGCTCGCGCGACGGTTTTTCGCCAAACTCGTTGAGGTACATCGGTGCGCCGGCGCGGGCCGACACACGCGTGCGGCGCAGCCGCCACGCATTTTTCCACACCGGCTTGCCGCCCGCCACCGCAAACGGCACCACCGCCGCGCCCGTGCGCGCCGCCAGCATCGCCAGGCCGTCATGCCCCGGCTGCAGTTGGCCGTCAGGCGAGCGCGTGCCTTCCGGCGCCATCAGCAGCACGCGCCCGCCGCGCAGCACCGCAAGCGCCGTCTTGATCGATTCGCGGTCGGCCTCGCCGCGCCGGATCGGGAACGCGCCGTACATCTTCACAACCCAGCCGCCGATCGGCAGGTCGAAGTTTTCAGCTTTCGACATCATGACGATCGGGCGTTTGACGTATGCGCCCGCCAGCAGCGGCTCGACGAAACTGCTGTGGTTGATTGCGATCACCACCGGGCCTGTCGCCGGCACGTTGGACAGCCCGTCGATGGTCAGCTTCATGATGACGGGGAACACGCGCCGCAGGCCCCAGTTCATGAATCGATATGCACGGTCACTCATGTGGCTATGTCCAGAGGCTGCAAATGGTTGCGACGACCGTGTTGGCGTCCATCAACTCAGTATCGATCACATGCGCGTCGTCGGCCGCGCGCAGCGGCGCCGTGGCCCGAGTGCTGTCCTGCGCGTCGCGCTGGCGGAGCGCCACCAGCACATCGGCATACGGCGTCAGGTCTCCGCGCGCGCAGTTCTCGCGGTGGCGTCGCCTTGCTCGCTCTTCTTCGCTCGCCGTCAGGAACACCTTCAGATCGGCGTGGGGCAGCACCACCGTGCCGATGTCGCGCCCGATCATCACGACATCGCCGCGCCCGCCGATTACACGCTGCTGCCGCACCATCGCCGCGCGCACGCGCGGGTACGCCGAAACCGCCGATACGTTCGCGTCGATCGCCCGGTCGCGCAGGCGCTGCGTCACGTCCGCGCCGTCCAGCAGGATCGTGTTCTGCCGGCCGTCGCTCACCGTTAGCGGCAGCACGTCAATGTGCACCCGTTCAGACAGCGCGCTGACCGCCGACTCGTCGCCCACGGCGATGCCTGCGCGCAGGATGGCGTGCGTTAGCGCACGATACATGACGCCGGTGTCAAAATACAGGTAGCCAAGCCGCCGGGCAAGCAGTTCGCCCACCGTGCTCTTGCCCGACGCCGACGGGCCGTCAATGGCGATCGTTCTTGGTATCACGATGCTGCCCGCGTCTCCTCCCGCCGGAGTGTGATGCGTCGCGTCGCTCACGACTGCTCGTCGCCTGCCGCAAATCGGCCACCTCGCGCGGCGTCAACCGTCGCCACTGGCCCGACGCCAGGTCGCCCAACCGCAGGGTCGCCAGGCGCGCCCGCACCAACCGCTTGACCGGATAGCCGACCGCTTCGAGCATGCGGCGCACCTGCCGGTTGCGGCCTTCGCGCATGATCACGCGCAGCCACGCGTCGCCGCTCACGCGGCTGTCGATCTCGAATCGTGCCGGCGCAGTATGCCCGTCCTCCAGGTCTATTCCCTCGCACAACTTCTTCAATACAGTATCCGGCGGCGTGCCCGTCACAAGGGCGCGATACTCGCGTTCCTGCTCGTAGCGGGGATGCAGCAATCGGTTCGCCATCGCACCGTCATCGGTCAACAGCATGAGTCCTTCGCTGTCGTAATCCAGCCGCCCGACCGGATAGACGCGCCGGTCACGCGGCACCAGATCGATGACCGTCTTTCGCCCTTCCGGGTCCGACGCCGTTGACACCACACCGCGCGGTTTGTTTAGCGCGAGGTAGACATGATCCTGGCGAATCTCGACCGGCTGGCCGTCCACCTGTATCCGGTCGCGGTCGGGCTTCACCTGCACACCCATCTCCCGCACGACCACGCCATTTACGCGCACGCGACCATCGGCGATCAGTGCTTCGGCATGCCGTCGCGAGGCCACCCCGGCGTCAGCCAGGACCTTGTGCAAGCGGATCGAGCCTGGCGTCGGCGTGGTCGTCGGGCGGTTAGCCGGCTCGCTGGCCGCCTGTCGCATCCAGCGCGGCTGCGGCGCCGCCGGGGCTGGATGTGCCGCTTCGCGCACCGGACGTCTCGCCGTCGTGCGCGTTGAGTTCGCCGGCGACGGGCGCGCTTCCGCCCGTAGCGGGCGTCGCGCCGGTGGTCGCACTGAGTTCATTGGAGGCCGGCTGTCCGGCCGTGATGTCGTTTGGCGCAGCGGCATCTTGGGTCTGCGCGATGAATTGCTCATGAGACTCCGTGGGTGCTGCAGGTGTCTGCGCCTCGGCAACTTGGGGCTCGGCCACGCGCAGGGGTGGAAGCTCGTCCAGACGCTGGATACCGAAATAGCGCATGAATTCAAAGGTCGTACCGTAGCGAATCGGGTGGCCGACCGTGTCGAGCCGCTCCAGCTCGCCAATCAACTGGCGTGCCATCAGCGTGCGCAGCACGCCGTCGCAGTCGACGCCGCGCAGTCCTTCGATCTCGGCCCTCGTAATCGGCTGGCGATAGGCGATGATAGCCAGCGTTTCGAGCGCCGCCTGCGATAGGCGTGTGGTCGCCGTCAGTCCGAGGAACTTCTCCACGTACGGTGACGCGTCGGATGCCGTGGCTAACTGCACACGCGCGCCCTTGCGCTGCACGCGGATGCCGCGTGTGGCGCATAGCGCTCCCAGCGCGGCCAGTGCCGCCTCAATCTCCGGCTCGGTTACGTCAAGCGCTCCGGCCAGTTGCGCCAGCTCGGCCGGCTCGGCCGACACAAACAACAAACTCTCCAGGTGCCGGATCAGTTCTTCCTGTGTCATGGTTCTTTCGCTGACAGCTGTGATATAATCCGCGCGGTTACTACAATGACTACGCCAAACTTGCGACGGCGCCGCCCGCGTGCGTTCTGGGCGCTGCTGATCTGCTTGTGGTGCGCCGCCGCATGCGGCGCAGGGATCGCCCCCGGCGCGTCCACGCCGCCCGGCGGAGGCGTGCGCGTCAGCACGGCGGCCGCCGACGAGCTCGAGAAGAACGTGCGCAACCAGATTATGGCGCCGAGCCGCCAGGAGTTTGCGCTGACCGTCACCAGCGAGCAGGTCACATCATTCGCGGCGCTGCGCAATACGAGCATCCCGCTGGAAAAGCCGCAGATCTGGTTCGCGGGCGGCCGGGCGTACGTGCGCGGCACGTTCACCGCGCTTTGCCTGTGGCACCCCGAGATTCTGGTCGTGGCGGCTCCGCGCCTGAATGCCGGGCGACTCGATGTGAATATTGTGCAGATCTATGTTGGCGCGAGCAGTGTGCCGCCCGACTGGCTGCCCACGATTTCGCAAAGCGTTCGCGACAGCGTCGAGGACGCCAACCTCGATCTTCAGTTTGAACGGGTGGACGTGGGCGACGGCAGCCTGTTATTGGCCGGGCGCAAGCGCGTCAAATAAAGCCGTGCCGCGTCCATCAAAAACCCGTTGTCACGAGGACAACGGGGTTTTGTTTTCGCCGGCCGGCGCCGCATCGCTCGCTGCCGGTGTCGGCGTCTGCACCGGCGCCGGCGGTTTGGCCGCCAACGGGGTCACCGCGCCGAGCCGTGGGAACGACGTGTGATGCAGGTGGATCTGCAGGCTCTTCAGCGTCAACCCCAGCCGTTCCTCCACCACCATGCGTGCCGTCTGCGCGATCTCGTCGGTCTTGGTGCGCACCTCGATGTCTGGCGTCGTTTCGACATCCAGCCGCACGCTCACGCTCTTGGCATCGGCCGTCAGACGCGGTCGCACCCGCACGATGCCGGGCAGCGCGTCAACGTAGTAGACGAGGCTCTGCGCCACCGCCTGCATGCTCAACGACGCCTCGCTGCTGCCGATCTTGGTGATGCGAATTGAATCGCGGCTGGTGCGCCGCACCTCCAGCCAGAGCAGCACCATCAGCGGCACAAACGTAATGAGGCCGAGGATGGTCACGTCCCGTTTGAGTTCGTTCAGGGTGCTGTTCCCAGGCCCGGCCCGGAGCGCGTTCCCGTATTTCACCACCAGGCTGCCGAGCGGTTCCGGGCTTAAGAGCAATACCAGGATGAAGAACGCGATCAGCAATGCACTGACGAGTAGAATGAGTGACATGGCCAGCCGATTAAACGAGTTCACTGGACAGGCTCCTTGCGACTAGGATAAGGTGATTATACATCAGCGGTTGGAGCGTGCCTAACAATCGCCGCCAATTAGCGCCGCCACGCCGCCATCGCCAACACGCCAAGCACGAGCATCGCGGCACCGGTCACCAGCGCGCCCATGGCGAGCGTGGCCGACTCGTAGCGCATCTCGATCGTGTGCGCTCCGCCGGGCAATCGCACGGCGCGGAAAAACGTGTCGGCCCGTTCGATGGGCGCCTCCTGCCCGTCCACCCACGCGCGCCAACCAGGATACCACGCGTCCTTCACCAACAGATAGCCTTCAGCCGAATCGCTCGTCCGCATCACAATACGCTCCGGCAGATATGTATCGACTGATGCGGCGGTCGGGGTGCCCGAGCCGTCCATGGGCGAGCCGCCGGCCAGCACAATCTGTGCGCTCGGCTCGAAGCCCGGCAAGCGCATCAGGTCCAGCGACCGGCCGTCGTCTGCCAATATCTGCGCCCGGTGTACGACGAGCGCGCGCGGCGCGCTGTCCGTCTTCTCGTAGATCTTCACGTCACCGCTGTGCGCGAGGCGAAACCGGCCCGCATCCGCAACTACCAGTGGTCTGCCGGTCGTGGTCGGCGCGTGCACAAGCGTCATCCCGTGCAGAACCAGGTCGCCTTGCGGCAGCAGACTGCGCGTCGTGACGCGTACCGGCCGCCCAGGCACGGCGAACGTCAGCAAACTATGATATTCGCGGGCATCGGGCCGATCACGCAGCGTGTGGACCGCTCGCGCGCCCGTCGGTGAAGCCGCGCTTTCAGCCGTGTCGTGTCCGGCACGCAGCACAAACGCCTGCTCGCGCCCGTCGGCAAACGTAACGGTAACGTCGGCAACCGGCGTGCCATCCGCTACCAACACCGCCCCATTCAGATACGACACCACACCAAGCCCGGTCGCCTCAAAATCGCCCGGCGCGTCAACTGTCTGCGTGCGGCCCGGCGGGAGCGTGGCGCCCAGCCCCAGATCGTAGTAGACGCCATCGACCCACACATCGAAGATCTTGTCGGCAATCACGTAGCGCACATTGAACAGGTCCAGCCACCGGCTATCCGGCACCGACCGCAGCCGCTCGCGCAGCCGGCCATCCGGATTGACCTGCTCGGGCGTCAGGAATAGGCTTTGCAATCCCACGTAGCGAGCCAATGGCAGGATGCCGCCGTCGTAGCCGTCGACCGACTGAATACCGTAGCGCAGCGGCAGATTCGGCGCGATAATCTCCTTGGCCTTGACCGCCACCGTGTACTCGTATATCGACTGCGGCGGAAGCGCGTCGCCAAACAAATCGCGGATATCGCGCAGGTCGCCGGGATCCCAGGTCAGGTCGGAGTAACTCAGAACTCGCCACGGTTGCGATTGGTCCTCCGAAAGCAGAAAGGCGATCGCCGGTCGCAACGCACTGAATGCCTCCGGCGCAGTCGGCTGATTGTACGGCAACCAGCGAGTCGCCGCATACAGTTCGATCGCCACGGTACCGAGCAGCAGCGTCTGCCGCAGACGCACCGGCAAACGTGGCGCGAAGAGAAGCGCAACGCACAACATTCCGGCGAAGAGCCACGGCCACACAACCGCCGGCGGTGGCATCACGAACAGCCGCCCCAGTACGAGCCCGGCCGCCAGCGCCATAATGATGCCGGCGGCAACCAGTGCCCGCGCGAGTGGCTTCCACGCGCCGGCCAGCGATCCGTTGCGCGCATACGCAAGCCCAATGCCGGCAAACCCGCCGGCGGCGAACGCGCTCAAGAATAGCCACCGCGCCGGCGCTCGAAACAGGCCAAACCCGGGCGCCAGCTTGAACAGCAAATAGTAAAGCGGGTCGAATACACCGAGCGCCAGCGCAAGTCCCCCTGCCAGCAGCAGCGTGAGCCCCGGGTGCTGTCGCCACGCAACGCCCACACCAAGCAACGCCAGCAATCCGGCGGCGACGCCCACAAACGCCACATACTCGCTGAATACGGGTACGCCCATCCCGTACGTCGGCAGCAGCGATTCGATCAATCGACCAGGCGGCAGCGAGAAGGCTACCGCTTCGCGGTAGGTCATCCCGCCACCCCGGATCGACAGGCGAGACAACTCCGCCATCGGCAGCAGTTGCACGGCGGCCAGCGCCGCGCCCGTCGCGCCGATGATACCCATGACGAGCACCGCCCGCAACGGCCACTGGACCACATGCCGCCGCACCGTGTGCAGCCACTGCCGCAGGCTGGCGGTCGCATCGCCCCAGCGTCCGAGAATCCACAACCCGCAGCCGAACACGCTGATGAACGACACCTGCGCGTGGCCCGCCAGCAGTTGGATGCCAAACACGATTCCGCCGGCAACCGCCCAGCGCCAGCCGCGGCCCTCCATCGCCCGATCCGCGCAGAGCAGCAGGAGCGGAAACCACGCCGCAGCCTGCAGTTGATTGACGTGCTCGACCAGCGATCCGGCGTACCCGCCCAGCGCAAATACGACCGCGGCGAGCACCGCCGGCACGGTCGGCAACGCCAAACGGTCGCGCGCAAACGCGAACAGCAATCCGGCCGCCAGGGCTACGTGCAGCACTATCGATGCATTGATCGCGCGCGGCGCGTCCAGCAAGGCCAGGGGCCAGTTAAGCGGGTAGAACAGTCCGGCCTGGCCGTTCGCCAGCAACGGCGCACCCATGAACAGGTACGGATTCCACAATGGCAGCCGCCCCTGGCTGATGGCATCGTTGATCGCCGCGCGATATGGGTAAAAGTAGGTGAATATGTCGACACCGACCAGGATCAGGTTGGTCAGCGCGATCTTCCAGAAGAACACCGCGACCAGCAGACACAGGCCCGCGAGTGCCAGCAGATCGGCCAAGCGTCGAGAGAATATCGGAGGCATGGTTTAGAAACAATGAGCTACGGAGTCTATCGATCGACCGGCACGATGCGCAGCAGTTGAACCATGGAACGCCCGTCAACACGTGCCGTGGTCTCCACACGCTCGACTTGGAGGCCGCGCGCCGCAAGCGCATCCGGCAGGTCGCCCCGGCGCCACTCTGCATCGGTCAGCGCCACAAAACGCCGCGCCCGGCTCATATGTGCGGCATCCGACGCCAGCGCAGTTGCATCCTGAAACCAGCGGCGATCGAGTTCGCGACCGTACGTATAGTAGTCGATCTCCCAGCTCAGATCATGCACATACAGCACCGTGGCACTGGTGTCATGCGTCCAGAAGTACGCGCCAATGGCATCGATGCCCGCGTGCCGTCCATAGTCGCGCGCCACATCGACTGCGCCGGACAGAGCCGCGCCCGCCGCCGCCACAAGACAGAACACCCACGCAGCACAAAATACCGGACGAACGAAGCCGGCGCGCAACCGATCATACCAGAGCACGCCCGCACGCGCCAGCCATATTGCCGCGACCGGCGCCAGCGGCAGCGCGTAGCGATCCCACACCGGGAAACTGATCACCACATGCAGCCCGATCCATACCAGCGCCACGGCCGGCAGCCCCAGGTCGGCTACCGTGCGCTTCGTGTGACACATCGCAAACACAATGGCCGCCACCGGCAACAGCCATGCCGGCGCGACCGTGGCGCTCAATGCAGCCCACTGGTTCGCACGCTCTAACCACGTGGCCGGCCCGGACCACGTCAACGGCGCATAGTGCAGCAGGCTGGCGCTCAGGAAATCTGGCTGCGGTCGCATCCAGACCCACACGGCGACCACGCCGACCGGCACGGACAGACCGGCCAGCCCGCGCAACCATGCGCGCCAGCGCATTGCGGGCAAGGTCGCCGCCCATCCAATCGCAACCAGCACCGGCAACAGAAGCAGCGCATCCTGTTTGGTCGCCAACGCCAGCCCGCACAGGAACCCGCACCATGCGATTCGTCCGCCCAGGGCCGCCCAGACGGCCGCCAGTGCCCACATCAACATGAACGGATCGGCAAATGCCGTAACCGAAAACAGCATCGCGATAGGCGACAGCGCCATCCCAATGGCCGCCACGACGGCGACGCGCAGGTCGCCGTAGAGCCGTTGCGCGATGCCGCCCGTGAGCACGACGCTGGCGACACTCGCGATCAGGTTCGGCAGCCGCGCAAGCTCTTCTGAGGCGCCGACCGTCGCGAAAGGCAAGGCCAGCACGTAAATGAATAACGGCGGCTTGTCGACGATCCGCTCAGCCAACCACACATCGCGGCCGGTCGCAATATCGCGTGCCCAGGTCGCATACAGCGCCTCGTCGGGGTGAAAGCGCTCACCCGATATGAGCGACACACGCAGCGAGGCGGCAACCACGGCGCACAGCAGCAACGCAACCGCCAGCGGACGCGCACGTACAAACTCGTTCAGGGCGCCCATCGTACGCACCGGCAGGCGATCACGCGACTGCTTGCCTGCCGTGTTCGACTGGTATATGATGTATGTGCAACCGCAAGCACTTGGAGGTATACCATGAAACTCGCCCGATTGGCTTTCGTCATCGCTGCCATTGCGCTCGCCGGGTTATACACGGCCGCCGTGGCGCGCGCCACGCCCGCCGCGGACCCGGAACCGTCTGACGCACCGTACATCGACCTGGAGTCCCACACCATCGCACCGCATACCGTCCAATGGTACCGCTTTGAATTTGTGGTCGACCAGCCCGGCTTCCTGTGCCACTTTCTGCCGTGCCCGAACCGCGCAGTCTATTCAGGCAATGCGGTCATCCGACTGAACGGCCTCGCCCGCTCCGGTATCCGCTTTGAACTCTATGCCCCGGAGCAGATTGCCAATTGGCGGGATACCGGTCCGATCGGCGCCGGCGGCGAATCCGACCAGGACTTGATCTGGGCCGGCGAGTCGTCGACCAACGGCACGTGGTATGTGCGCGTCGTCAACGATCGCGGCTACCCCATCACCTACCGCTTTGCCATTGCCGGCATACGTATCGCATTGTATCGCACTCCGGTTCCCACCGCCACCCCGTGGAGCGTCGCGGCAGCCGTTGAGGCGGCGCGCGGCGGCGGCGCCACGCCGACACCGACCGCCAAACCGCTCGGTCACAACATCAGCCCCGACACGGCGCTGATGATCGACGAGCGCACACAGACCATCGCGTCAAATTCGGATTTGTGGTACACGGCGGCGTTCCCGATGAACCCGGACCCGATCGCCATTCGCTTGATCGACGGCGCGAGCACCGGCCTGGCGTTCGAATTGTACATGCCCGCGCAGGCAGCCACCTGGTGGAAGGACGACCCGCTCGGCCGCGGCGGTATTGTTGGAAACGATCTCGTCTGGGCCGGGTCGCCGGACACAAACGACCGCCGGCTGATACGCGTCATCAACCGCACTGGCCGCGCTGTTTCGTTCGCGTTTTCCGTGCAATCCACGCGCCCTTCCGCGCCTGCCCCGTTGCCATTCACATTTTACTAAAGGTACGCTTCCATGTCTGCTCTCGATCCTGCCCGCGTCGTTGACGAACTTAAGGAGCTGCGCGCGCTCACCGGGAACGATGCCGGCGCGCAGCGCCTGTGCTGGACCGACACCTGGTTCCACGCGCGCGAATGGCTGCGCTCCAAACTGGCCGCGCTGCCTGTTCAGGTGGAGGTTGACGAGGCGGGCAACCAGTGGGCTACGCTGAAGGGCCGCTCGCCGCGCGCGCTGCTACTGGGCGGCCACCTCGACTCCGTACCGAATGGAGGCTGGCTGGACGGCGCACTCAACGTCGTCGGCGCGCTGGAGGTGCTGCGCCGCATCGCTGCGGAGGGCGAGCCGCCCGTGACCGTGCGCCTGGTCGACTGGGCCGACGAGGAAGGCGCGCGCTTCGGCCCCAGCCTCTTCGGTTCGAGCGCCGTATCCGGTTCGATAAACATCGAAACGATGCGCACGCTCGTCGATCGCGACGGCATCAAACTGGTCGACGCCGTCGCCCGCTTCGGCGTGGACCTCGATCGTACAGCGCTCGCCCGGCATCAACTGACTGACGCGGCCGCCTACTTGGAGCTGCACATCGAGCAAGGCCCCGTGCTGGAGCAACTGGGGCTGCCCTTGGGCGCGGTCATCGGCACCTTCGGTGTTGAACGCCATCGCTTGCGCTGGACCGGCCAGTCGGCACACGCCGGCTCGACGCCGATGGACAGCCGCCGCGACGCGCTGGCCGGCGCGGCCAAACTGGCGCTCGAAATCCGCTCGATCGCCCGCCGGCATGGCGGCGTGTGCACGGTCGGCCGCCTGGTCACATACCCCGGCATCGCCACGGCCGTCGTCGGCGAGTGCGAGATGACGCTCGACCAGCGGCACCTCGACGGCGCGGCGCTGGCAGCCATGCTGGCCGAGGCGCGTTCTGCATCCGGGCAATTTGCGGCCGAAGAGCGTGTCGTCGTCGCCTGGGAGCGCATCTGGCGCACCGATCCGCTGCCCTTCCACCCGCATTTGATCGACCTGTGCGCGGACGCGGTGCGCGAGACCTGCGGCACATCGCACCGGCTGCCCAGCGGGCCGCTGCACGATGCCGCGGAAGTCGCGCGGGCCGGCGTCCCCACGGTTATGCTGTTCGTACAGAGCCTGCGCGGACTGTCGCACGCCCGCGAGGAAGACACGCGCGAAGAGCATCTGGTGCTGAGTATCCAGGCGCTCGACCGCCTGGCGACCAAGACCATGCAGTGGATCACGGAGAGGTCGTAGCGCCAGTTCTGGAAATGCACCAGGGGTGCCGCGGCAGCGCGCACCCCTGGTGTGTTGTGGGTTCGCATCACGCGCCTAATTAAAGAAACGATAGCGGATCAGCGTCCACAGTGCGATGAAGCCGTCGCGCCAGGTGATCTTCTTGCCCTCGGCAAACTCGCGGCCGGCGTACGAGATCGGCACCTCGTAGATGCGGATGCCCTTCTTCAGCACGCGCGCCGTGATCTCCGGCTCCAACTCAAAGCGCCGCGATTTGAGCGGCATGCCCTTGACCACCTCGGCCTTGAAGACTTTGTAGCAGGTCTCCATGTCGCTGAGGATCGTGTCGTACAGCACGTTGGTGACGAGCGTCAGCAGCTTGTTGCCAAGCATGTGCGAGAAGAACATCGCGCGGCGCGGCCCGCCCAGGAAGCGGGAGCCATACACAACCGATGCCTTGCCCTCAAAGATCGGCTGGAGCAGCGTCTGGTATTCGCGCGGATCGTATTCCAGGTCGGCGTCCTGGATCAGCAGGATGTCGCCGGAGGCGCGCTCGAAGCCGTCGCGCACTGCGGCGCCCTTGCCGCCGTTCTTGGCGCGGTAGATGACCTGCACGATGCCGTCCGACTGCCGCTGCTGCAGGATCTCGCGCGTGCCGTCGGTCGAGCCATCGTCCACGACGATGATTTCCTTTTCGAACGGAGTCGCCTTGACGCGCTCGATGATTTCTGCAATGGTCGATTTCTCGTTGTAAGCCGGAATAATAATCGATAGTTTCAAAACGTGCTGCTCCTCTGATAATGTCTCTCAAGTATACGCGGGGAGCGCGCCAGGCGCCAAACGCAGCGTGGCCGGAGGCATCCGGAAGCCGCTGTTTTCCGTGGTTCGCGCGCGACGGCATCGCATTTGAGCAGAACGCATCCGAGCGGCATGACGCACCGTGCTATGCTATAATCCTCGTATGCAAAATGAACAGTCTGCGGTGCATGTCGCGCCCAACGAAATGTTGGCCGTAAAGACCGAGATGACATTTGGCGATGGCTTCCGCTTTGGCTGCGGATTCATGGCCGCCTTCGTTATCTTCTCGATCGCCTTCACGGTCTTCAGCCTGATCCTGACCGGGCTCGCCTTCCTCGTGGCGCCCGGACTCTCGGGTCTGTTGCCCCACTAGCGGGAGTACGGCCCCACGCGCGCCCGCGGCGTGGCCCTCGTCCAATGCGTCAGTCGAAAAGCAAAAAGCCCCGCTCAACAGGCCGGGGCTTTGTCGCGCCTGCAATCGCAAGCTACTCGGTCTGGCCATTCGGCCGGTCCGATGTGATAATGATCGCCTGCGCAATATCCTTCATCGGACGGCGCGTATTCATGCTCATCTTCTGGATACGCCGGAACGCTTCCGCCTCGGTCAGGTTCTTCTGTTCCATGAGGATACCCTTGGCGCGGTCGAGCAGTTTACGCGTCTCGTATTTGTCGCGCATGTCGGTCACTTCCAGATCGAGTATCCGCTTCTCATCATAGCGCGCTAGCGCCACCTCGATCGCCGGCGCGACCTCGCGCTCCTGGAACGGCTTGACCAGATACGCCATCACGCCCGCATCGCGCGCGCGCTCGACCCGCTCGCGGTCGCTGTACGCCGTCAGCAGCAGCACCGGACAGATGTGCTCATCAATGATCAACTTGGCCGCCTGGATGCCGTCCATCTCCGGCATTTCGATGTCGAAGATCGCCACGTCGGGTCGCAGTGCGCGCGCCAGTTCCACGGCCGAGCGTCCGTCGATCGCTTCGCCGACGACGTCGTACCCGCCCTTGGTCAGGACCGCGTGCAGGTCCATGCGCGTCATCGTCTCGTCTTCGGCCATCAAAACACGCCGCGGCGCCAACTCCGTGCCGGCCGGCGATTCCTGTGTCATTATTTGCCTCCGGGAATTAGCCTTGAGAACGTCAGACGAGCAACCAGCCCATGCGCGGGGAACGCCTGGTTGATCAACTCCAGTTCGCCGCGCAAGTCGCGCGCAAATCCGCGCGCAATTTGCAGCCCGTAGGTGCCCGGTTTCCGCGCGTCGAAGCCGGGTGACAGCCCGCGGCCATCGTCGATGACTGAGATCGTGATCTGCCCATTGTCATCTTCAAGCCCGACACGGATCGTACCGCCCTCGGCGCCAAACGCATGCTCTACCGCATTCTGCAGCAGCTCATTGACGATCAGCGCGCAGAATGTCGCTTGCTTCGACTGCAACGGTGTCGGGTCGCCTTCGATGTCAATGCTGATGCGCGTATCGGCCGGCAGCAGTCCCACACGAATCTGATCGGCAATCTGCCGGCACACGTCCTTCAACTCGATCTGATTCACGCCGGGCACGGTCAGATATTCGTGGATCTTCGCGACCGCGAACAGGCGCGTCTCGAGGTCGGACATCGCCTGGCGCGTTTCATCGTGCTGCGCTTCGCGTCCGCGCATCCGGGCATACGAAATCAGTTGCTGCAAGTTGTTTCCAAAGCGATGATGGATTTCGTGGCTGATGTTGGCCAGGCTCTCCGTCTCGCGCTCAAACCGCCGGGTCGCGGTCACATCCCGCAACAAGAGCAGCACATAGTCCGGGCGGCTCCTGCCCGGCGGCACCAACGGGATCGCGGTGCGCACCCACGTCTGGTCGCGCGCGGGCCCTTCGAGCACGACGCCGGACTTCTCGTGAATCGCTTGCCAGACGGCGCTTTCGTCGCCGGCGTCGAGGGCTTCGATCGTGCGCCCGTCCAATGATTTGTTGAAGCCCAATCGCCGGTACAGCCCGTCGGCCGCTGAGCTTACGTACCGCACGCGCCGTCCAGAGTCCAGCACGACCAGCCCGTCGTGGGCCTGGAAAGTTGCCGTGCCGCTGACCGGGGCCAAACCCGGGCCCACCATCAGATCTTTGAGGAGCTGCATGGCGCGCTTGAAGTGCGGGTTACGATTCTGCGCCCGTCGTTCGTGCTCGACGGCGGAAGATTCGATACCGATAGCGCCCAGAATCTCGCCGTGCCGATCGCGCACGGGCCGATACTCCTGGTGAACCCGTGTCGGTCCCGACGCGATCTGTACAAGCGCGTCGGCCACAGGCTTTCCGCGCAGCGCTTTGCCCAGCGCGCTGCCGGGGTCGGGTGCTTCGGAATCGCCTTTGCGACTGCGGACTTCTACGGACGGGGTTGAATGTGGCTGGGCATGCTCGACGACGACGAGCCTGGCTGGGGCAAGCAGTTCATAATACAGCACGTCGGCGCGCAGGATATCGGCGCACAACGGCAGGCCGTCGCAGATGCGCTGTTGGCGTTCAACTTCACGTTCAAGGACTTCGCTGTCCACATGGCCTCAATGAAAAACGGCTGGTGGGAATACCCACCGGCCGTCGAGATTATCCGCATGTACGCCAAGCCAATTGCACGCTACACGTCGGTGGGTAAGCGCATCGCCGATTCTGCGGTGCCGCCATTGTACCCTACATCATGCGACTTGGCAAAAACACCCGTGACCTGCGCACAATGCAAGCGGTCGATGGTGCCGACGCGCGCTTGGCAGCCAGACTACTCCCGAATAGCGGCCGCTTCGGCAAAGTTCGCCGGCGTCAGATTCAGTATCTTGCCAAAGCCGGCCACAAACCGCGCGCCCTGCGGCACAATGCCGTACAGCGAGAAATCCCCCAGGTCGAAATTCTGTTCCGACGCCGGGAACTTCTGCAGATACTGTTGTTTGATCGTCTCGAATCGCGTGTCGGCCCGCACGACAGCGACCGCATTCCCGCGCATGGACACGCGTGCCAGCGTCTGCGCGTCAGCTACGCCGGATTCGGATTCGGCGATCATGAGGCTGACGCGTGGGTCATTCATGATATCCTGTGTGTGCTGCGCCAACCGGCTGACGTGTACGTAGAACTCCGAGAAATCCTCGGCGGCCGAGAAGACTACCAGCGACACAAGCGGCGCTCCGTCGCGCAGGGTTCCCAGGGAAGCCACCCGGCCCTGCCGGATCAGCGCGGCAAGCTTCCGTGCTGAATAAGTGTCCATGCGTGCTCCAGAAATGATCGGCGCAGAGCATCGTAGCAACCGCGCTTGAGCGGATGTTAGCACGTTGATGCTATTGAGCCAAACGCGTGCCTGTGTATCCAGCAATTCTCAATTTGGCTTTGGCCGGTACTCTCCAATGTCGACTTGTCATGCACTGGTGCTCAGGTGCTTATCACCCAAGCCCGATTCGACGAGTACGTCATGCCACCCTCCCCCCGACCCCCTCCCAACTTCGTTGGGAGGGGGAGCGATTCGATGGGGAGGTGCGCGGCGGCTGCGCCGCCGCGCACCTCCCCCTTCCCTTTTCCCCTTCTCCCCCGCGCGCACGGGGGAGAAGGGGCCAGGGGCTGAGGGGGCAACCTGGTGGCCAGACTCCAAAATGAGAATTGCTGCTGTGTATCGTCAGGCTACCCCAAAGTTGGAAATGTGCCCGCCGTGTCACATGGCGTGCATCGATTTACACAGATCGCTTCCGAAACAGGCGCCAAAGCGTGTGTTTACATTCGTGGCTCCCTTTGACAGGCTCAGGGAGCGTTCAAGCGCGGACGTGAACGCAGGCGTGGCCGGATTGCGCCCCGGCTCCGGAGCACTATAATCAGTGTGCGCGTCACCGCGTCACTTCTCCTATGCACACCTTCACTCGCACGTTCCGCGTCCGCTCGTACGAATGCGACGCGTACGGCCACGTCAACAACGTCAACTATCTGCGCTACATGCAGGAGGCCGCCTTCGACGCCTCGGCGGCGCGCGGCTACGACCAGAGCGCCTATGCAGCCATGGGCAGGCTGTTTCTGGTGCGCGGCACAGAGATCGATTACCTGCAGCCACTGCGCTACGGCGACTCCGTGGCCGTCACGACCTGGGTCTCCGACTTCCGCCGTGTCCGCTCGCAGCGTGCGTACGAGCTCAAGCGCGTCGCCGACGATGTCGTCGTGGCGCGCGCGGCGACCGACTGGGTTTTTCTCGACCGCGATACACAGCGCCCCGCGACAATCCCGGAAGCGTTGATCGCCGCCTTCTTCCCGGACGGCGTCCCGCCTGTGCAGCCGCGCCCGCCCTTCCCGGTACCGCCGCCTCCGCCGCCCGGCGCTTTCCACATGCGCCGCCGCGTCGGTTGGCAGGAGATCGACTCGGCCGGGCACGTGAACAACGCGGCGTACCTCGGCTATGCGGACGACGCCGGCATGGAGGTCAGCATCGCGCACGGTTGGCCGCTGGCGCGCATGATGAAGCACGGCTTCGGGATCGTCGCGCGCCGCCACCAGATCGAGTACCGTGAAGCCGCCACCCTGGGCGATGAGATCGACGTGCAAACCTGGGTCAGCGACGTCAAACGTGTGAGCGCCGACCGCCACTACCTCATCCGGCGCGCTGCCGATGGCGTCGTCCTGACGCGGGTACGCTCTCACTTCGCATGGGTCGACCTCGCGAGCGGCCGCCCGATCCGCATCCCGCCCCAGTTCCTGAACGATTTTGCCGCCAACATCGCATCCTGAATCACGCACCGGAGACAATACCATGTTCACCCAACTGCTCAAGACCATCCGCGACGGCTACTCTGGCGACTCGGCCAAAGCGTACGTGACCGACATCGCGCGCTACCACCGGATTCAGGCGTCGCCCGGCTATCGTGCGGCCGCGCGCCACGTCTATCGCGTGCTGAGCGACCTAGGTCTGGAAGCCGAAGTGATCGCCTACCCGGCGACTTACGCGGCACAGTCCTGGTCGTCGCATCACTTCCAGGAGTGGGAGTGCACCGGCGCTACGCTGAAGTTGCTGGAACCGGCGGCCGAGACGCGCATGCTGGCCGACTACAACACGCAGCCGATGTCGATTATTCAACGCAGCGGTCCGTTCGAGGGCACGCTCGAGCTCGTCGCCATGGAGGACGGCACCTGCGAGGCGGATTACGCCGCGATCGACGTGACCGGCAAGCTCGTATTCACCTGCAAGCCGTTGGAAGCCGTGCGCGACCTGGCGATCGAGCGCCACAGCGCGGTTGGCATCCTGTCGGACTGGATCGCCGAGTCGGCCATCCGCGAGCGTTGGGACCTACCCGACGCCCTGCAGTACACCTCGTTCTGGTGGACCGGCCACGAGAGGCGCGCGTTCGGTTTCGTGCTCACGCCGCGCGAGGGTGCGCGGCTGCGTCAGTTGGTGCGCCGCGAGAATGCGGCCGGCCGCGTCGTGCGCGTGCAGGCCAGTGTCAAGAGCCGGTTCTACGATGGCGCGATGGAGGCGATCACCGCACTGATTCCGGGGCAGAGCGACGAGGAGGTCGTGCTGGTCGGTCACCTGTGCCACCCCGCACCGGGCGGCAACGACAACGCCTCCGGCGCGGCGGCCACGCTGGAAGCGGCGCGCGCCTTGCAGGCGCTGATCGCCGATGGGCGGCTGTCGCGCCCGCGCCGTTCGCTGCGCTTCCTCTGGATTCCGGAGATGAGCGGCACCTACGCCTATCTGGCCGGACGCGAGTCGGAGATAGGGCGCATGGTCGCCGGCATCAATATGGACATGGTTGGCGAGAACCAGGAGCTCTGCCGCTCGTCGTTCCTCATCGACCTGCCCCCGGAGGCGATGCCGTCGTTCGCTGGAGACCTGATCGAAGCGGTGCGCGATGAGATGGCGCGCGAGACAAGCGACTTCTACGACACAGGCGGCTTCGCGCTCTTCCGGCACGCGACCGTGCCGTTCGGCGGCGGCAGCGACCATTACATCTTCTCCGACCCCACGGTCGGGGTGCCGATGCCGATGTTGATTCAGGAGCCGGACAAGTTCTACCACACCAGCGCCGACACGCTCGACAAGGTCGACCCGCGCATGCTCGCCGTCATTGGCGGCACCGCGACCGCCTATGCTTACTGGATCGCCAACGCCGGCCCGGACGACGCGCGCCGGTTGGGCGAACTGATGCTGTCGCGCGGCAAACAGCGCATCATCCGACTGGTGCACGATGCCGCCATCGAGGACAGTCCTGAATCGCGCGCGCTTATGCTGCGGCGCGTAGCTTACCGTGCCGGGCGCGAACAGCTCGCGCTCGACAGTCTGAGTCGGCTGAGCCCGGGTATTGAGCTTGATAGCTGGAAAGCCGAGATCATGGAGTTCGCGCAGCGCGAGCTCGAACTGGCCGGCCCACCGCCGCCCGAGACGCACGCGCCCGACGAATGGGAGCAGCGCGCCGCGACGATGCAGGCAACACGAGTGCACCGCGGCCCGATCGCCCTGCGCGGCTATGTTGCGCGTCTGTCGCGCGAAGAACGCGATGCGGCGACGGCGCGCGGCCTGCTCACCATGGGACCCGGCTCGCACATCCAGACGCTGGCGGTTTACTGGGCCGACGGCAGGCGCAGCGTGCTCGAGGTCGCCAATATGGTCGAGATGGAGTGCGGCCAGCGCAAGGTGCAGTTTCTGGTCGAGTACTTTGAATTGCTGGCCAGGCTCGGCCTGGTCCGCATCGACGAGCGAAAGGAATAGATCATGTACGACTTGGTTATTCGCGGCGGCACGACCGTGACGGTGGGAACGATGGCTGTCGCTGACATCGGCATTCAGGACGGGCGCATCGCGCAGATCGGCGGCGTCATGGACGGCACGCGCGAGATCAACGCGCGCGGTCACTACGTCTTTCCGGGCGGCGTGGATGTGCACGTGCACCTCACATCGCCGCGCGACCCGAAGCCGGGCGTCGAGGTCTGGGTGGACGATTTCTACTCCGGCTCGCAGGCCGCCATCGGCGGCGGCGTGACAACCATCGGCAACATGACATTCCAGCGCCGGGGCGAGACGCTGCGGGACGCGCTCGAGCGCGACATGGCCGCCGCGCAGCGGGATGCCGCCATCGACTACATCATGCACCCGATCCTTACCGAACCGAGCGAAGCGTCGCTCGGCCAGATTCCCGGTCTCGCCGCCGACGGGCATACCAGCCTCAAGATCTTTCTGGTCGACGAGAGCTTCGACGCGCGCGTGGACGACTACATCCGCGCCTTCGAGCTCGCCGGGCGCAGCGGCTCGCTGACGATGGTGCATTGCGAGGACGGCGCGCTGATTCGCTGCATCTGCCGCGCGCTGCTGGCGGAGGGCCGGGGCGCGCCGCGCAACTGGCCGGACGCCCGCCCGGACTACACCGAAGCCGTGGCGACCGAGCGCGCCATCGCCATCTCGCGCGCGACGAAAGCGCCGATCTACATCGTGCACCTCTCGTCGGCCGCCGCGCTCGCCGCCGCGCGCAAGGCACGGGCGCAGGGCGCGAAGGTCTACGTCGAGACACGCCCACTTTACCTCTACATGAGCCGTGAGGCGTTCGAGCAGGCCGACGCCGCCAAGTACGTCGGCGCGCCACCGCTGCGCGAGCCGGCCGATCTGCGCGCGATGTGGAACGGCATCCACGCCGCCAACATCCAGTGTATCTGCACCGACCACGCGCCCTGGACGCTGCGCCAGAAGCTCGACCCGACGCTGGACATTACTAACGTCCGCCAGGGCGTCTCCGATCTGGAGACGCTGATGCCGATGCTCTTTTCCGAGGGCGTGCGCACCGGGCGCATCTCCCTCAGCCGATTCGTCGAAATGACCAGCACCAACGCCGCCAAGCTGTTTGGCATGTACCCGCAGAAAGGCACGATCGCCGTCGGCTCGGACGCCGACCTGGTCATCTGGGACGTCGAGGCCAGCCGTGTGATCGACGGGGCCGGCATGCACTCGCAGTCCGGCTACTCCGTCTACGACGGGCGCACCGTGACCGGCTGGCCGCTATTCACACTCAGCCGCGGCGAGATTGTCTACCAGGAGGGGCACGTGACGGCCGAGCGCGGACGTGGCCGCTGGATCCGCCGCGCCAGGACGACGGGACTGTAAAACCCATACTGCGGCGGCGTGCAGTGTAGCGCTATCCGCCCGGGCCTGATCGCAACACACGTACACATCATAAGCGCGGGGTGCAATCTGCAACGAATGGTGCCACGCCATTCTCGTTCAACTTCTTCGCAGCAATCGACCGGCTACACCGCACGATCGAGGACGACACTGTCGTCAAGTTGGCGCTGGGCGCGCGATCGCGAGCCTGCGCGAAGCATCGCCATTAGCCCCACTAAGCATTAGTGCGCTGGTTCTGCGGATATGATTGCATTTAACCCATCGCTATGGTATAAGTAGCGAGTGTACGATCGGCTTTTGCGGGCCGTTCTGTCAATTGTCCGAGCAGCCCGCATCAGGTTGTCCCACAAGGAGGAGACACTTGAAAAGGAAGTCACTAGTTGTTCTACTGATGTCAGCCATGTTGCTGCTGATGGCCTGCGGCCCGTCGGCCACGACCGAGCCAACGAAGCCGCCCGCGCAGCCGCCAGCCACCACCGCAGCTCAACCAACGGCGGCAGTAGCCCAACCAACCGCCACCAAGCCCGCCGCCGCGCCCACGACAGCCACGGCGAAGAAGACGGTCCTGCGCCTGCCCGAAGGCGCCAAGATCACCAATACAATGGACCCGGGCATCTCGTCCGGCGGTAACGGGCTCGAACAGATTCAGAATATGTTCGAACCGCTCCTCTATGTCGACCAGATCAGCGGCGAATTGAAGGCCGGGCAGGCCGAGAAATGGACGATCTCGCCAGACGGCGTGACGTACACGTTCAACCTGCGCGCAGGACTGAAGTGGTCTGATGGCCAGCCATTGAAGGCCGGCGACTTTGAGTACGCTTGGAAGCGCGTCACCGATCCGGCGACCAAGTCGCGCTACACGCAGTACTTCTACCCGATCAAGGGCGCCGAAGCGTTCAACACCGGCAAGGGTACGGCCGCCGACATGATGGTCAAGGCGACCGACGACCGCACACTGGTCGTCACGCTCGAGCGCCCCGCTCCGTTCTTCCTCCAGATCGTAGCGGCGTGGTCAGCCATGCCGATCCGCAAGGATACGATCGACAAGAACGGCGACAAGTGGACGCTGAACAAGGACACTTACATCAGCAACGGGCACTACCGCCTGGTCGAGTGGAAGCCCGAACAGTCGATGCGCGTTGAGAAGAACCCGAACTACTGGGGTGACAATCCGGGCCCGGACGAGATCGTCTGGACGCTGTTTGAAGATCCTAATGCGCAGGCCATCAAATCGTACGAAGCAGGCGAGTTGGATCATGCGCAAGTCGTCGGCCCCGACATCCCGCGCATCCGCGCCGACGCGAAGTTGAGCAAGGAAGTGCAGAAGCTGGCGCGCCAGGGATCGAACTGGATCGTCCTCGATACGACCAACCCGCCGTTCAATAATATCAAGGTACGCCAGGCGCTGAACTACGCGCTCGACAAGGCGAAGATCAACCAGGTCGTGCTGAAGGATGGGTACTTCGACGCGGTTTCAGTTGTCGCGCCGGGCGTGCCGGGTCAGGTGAACGCAAACGGCATCGGCTACGATGCCGCCAAGGCGAAGCAACTGCTGGCCGACGCCGGTTATCCGGGCGGCAAGGGCTGGCCAGCCAACGTGAAGTATACCTACAGCAGTTCGTCGGCCGACAACAAGGCGATCGGCGAGGCCGTTCAGGCGATCTGGAAGGACACGCTCGGCATCGACATCGTGCTGGAGCCGCTGGAAGCCAAGGCGTTCGATGACTGGCGCACATCGCGCAAGAACCAGCCGTACGGCATGTACATCAACGGCTGGGGCTCGGACTACGAGGACCCGAACAACTGGTACAACCTGCTGTTCGATTCCAAGGGCGATTTCTACTACTCGCACTGGAAGAACGCGCAATTCGACCAGTTGATCGATGCGGGCCTCAAGGAACTTGACGTGGCCAAGCGCAAGGCGCTGTACGAGCAGGCCGACAAGATCCTGAATGACGAGTCTGCGTATATTACGGTCTACCACTGGGGCCGCTTCGTCGTGACGAAGCCCGGCTACACGATCCCGCGCTTCCGCGTGCTCGGTCGCGTGATGGGCTATCTCGTTAAGATGCCGCAATAGGTATCGTCCCCTGGTGCATCGCACCGGATGGCCGGGACTTCCCGGCCATCCGGTATCTTAAATGCGCGATGTAGATTTCATTCCCTTTCATGACCAACTACGTCATCCGGCGCGTCTTGACGCTCTTCCCGACGCTGCTCGTCGTCTACACGCTGACTTTTTTCATCGTTCATGCGACGCCAGGCGGCCCGTGGGACGAGAGCGAGAAGCCGTTGCCGCAGGCTGTCAAAGACAACCTCAACAAACAGTACCATCTGAACGATCCGCTCTACAAGCAATATATCGACTATCTATCCAATGTACTGCGCGGCGACTTTGGCCCCTCGTACCGGGATACCGCGCGCTCGGTGTCCGACATCATCGCGGCGTCGCTGCCCGTGTCGCTCCAGCTCGGGTTCGCGTCCATGCTCTTCGCCGTCGCATTTGGCTTGCCACTCGGGGTGCTGGCCGCTATCAAACAGAACACATGGATCGACTATGGCGCGTCCTTGATCACCGTGACCGGCATCGCGACGCCGCCGTTCGTGCGCGTGACGATACTGATCGTCGCGCTTGCCATCGGTGTGCACTGGCTGCCCAGCCAGGGCTGGGAGGGATTGTTTGACGTCCGCATCATAATCCCCACCATCGCGCTCGGTTCGGGTCCCGGCGCGATTCTCGCCCGGTATGCGCGCTCGAGTCTACTTGAAGCCCTGACGCAAGACTATCTGCGCACGGCGCGCGCCAAGGGGTTGAGAGAGTCTCAGGTCATCATTCGCCATGCCCTCAAGAACGCTCTGATCCCGGTCGTCACCGTCGCGGGCGTCACGCTAACCAACGTAATCACCGGCGCATTCTTCGTAGAAAGCATTTACGGCGTGCCGGGTATTGGCCGCCAGTTCATCAATAGTGCGACCGGACGCGACTACCCGTTGCTGCTGGGCATCACGCTTGTCTTCGCCGTGATCATCGCTTTGATGAATCTGCTGGTCGACATCTCGTACGGCTTCCTCGACCCGCGCGTGCGCTACAGCTAGGGCGCATAAACTCCATGGATGCTACAGCGACCGCCTCCTCGATGGCGCCAGACACGGTCATCGCCCGCCCGCCGACCAACCTTTGGCGCGATGCCTGGCGCCGCATGAAGCGCAACCGCGCGGCCATGGTATCGCTCGGCTTCCTCGCCGTGCTTTTCGCGAGCGCGTTGCTGGCAGATGTCATCTCCCCGTATCCGTACACGAAACAGGACTTCCTGCATCCGGACGAAGGCCCGACCGCGGCCCATGTACTCGGCACTGACTACCTGGGCCGCGACCTGTTGAGTCGCATCATATATGGCGGGCGCATCTCACTGGCGGTTGCGCTCGTCGATGTCGCCATTGTGCTATTGATTGGTGTACCGTTGGGCTTGCTGGCTGGTTTCTTTGGCGGCTGGATCGACATGGTAGTCATGCGCGTGGTTGATATTCTCTACGCGCTCCCCAATCTGCTGTTCATCATCGTGGTTATGATGTGGATTCGCTCCGTGCTGGACGCGCCCGAATCCGCGCTCGGCAACGTGCTGGGTCCGGTGGACAAGTTGACCGGCGGTTTGCTCGGTGTCTTTCTCGCACTCGGCGTCCTGTCGTGGTTGACTGTCGCGCGCCTCGTGCGCGGCCAAACGCTCTCGCTGAAGCAGAAGGAGTTTGTCGAGGCGGCACGCACCGTCGGCTCCGGGAATGGGCGCATCATGTTCAACCATTTGCTGCCCAACGTCATGGGGCCGATCATCGTCGCAGCGACCTTTGGAATACCCGGCGCGATTGCAACCGAAGCGGGCTTGTCGTTCCTCGGCCTCGGCGTGCGGCCACCCCTACCCTCGTGGGGCATTCTGATCTCCGAAGGCGTGCGTTCGATGCAGGCCTTTCCATTCGAGTTGCTCTTCCCGGCTGGCATTCTGGCCATAACCCTGATCTGCTTCAACTTCGTGGGCGATGGCCTGCGCGATGCGCTCGACCCCAAGATGAAGCAGTAGCCGCACGCACGTGCCAATAGGAAACGCCGCGATAATCGCGGCGTTTCCGTTACTCCCATGTCACCCTGAGCGCGAAGGCAAGCGTCAAGGGCCGCCAAGATGCCTCGCGCGCGAAGGGCCTCAAATCTCAATCAGCCGGACTCAGCACACTCGCTGTGTCTGATTCCCGCGTAGCCGGAGCGCACACCCGCATCTATTACACAAACTCCGCCAGCATACGCAGCGTGTCGATGCTGTGCGTGCTCAGGATCAGAGTCGTCGCACCGCATCGCGTCCAGAGTTGCAACCGGTCCTTGATGCGCTCTGGCGTGCCGCAAAGCGCCATCGCATCGACCATCGCGTCCGTGACCGCCGCCGCCGACTCTTCCTTGTGCCCTGATAGGTACAGGTCCTGGATCTTCTTTGCCTCCGCTTCAAAGCCGTAGCGCATCGCCAGATCGTTGTAGAAGTTCTTGCCGCGCGCACCCATGCCGCCCACATACAACGCGATACCCGGGCGCACCTGGTTGCGGCACGCATCCAGGTCGTTGCCAACGACCACGCGCACGCCCACAGCAATATCGAACTGCGCGTAGCCTTTACCGTTGCCGGCCGCCCTGAAACCCTCCTCAAGCGACGGGCGGAAGACGCTAATGTGCTCTGGCGCGAAGAACGCCGGCAGCCAGCCGTCCGCGATTTCGGCCGCCAGCGCCACGTTCTTGGGGCCGATGGCGGCCAGGTAGATCGGCAACTCGGCGCGCAGCGGGTGCAGGATCATACGCAGCGGCTTGCCCAGCCCGGTGCCGCCCTTGACCGGCACGTCATAGTGCTCGCCGTGGTGCTCCAGCGGCTTCTCGCGCTTCAGCGCCGCCCGCACGATCTCGACGTATTCACGCGTGCGGCCCAGCGGCTTGCCATAGTGCTCGCCATGCCAACCCTCGACGACCTGCGGGCCGGACATGCCCAGCCCGAGCAGGAATCGCCCGCCGGTCAGCAGGTCGAGCGTGGCGGCCGTCATCGCCGTGTTCGCCGGCGTGCGCGCCGGGATCTGCATGATCGCCGTTCCGACGTTGATCCGCTTCGTCTGCGCTGCCACCCAGGTCAGCGGCGTGACAGCATCTGAACCGTACGCTTCCGCCGTCCAGACTGAGTGATAACCGAGCCGGTCCGCTTCTTGCGCCAGCGCCACATTGTCCACCGGCGTCGAGCCCCAGTAGCCGAGGTTCAATCCAAGTCGCATAGAGTTCTCCTTGCAAGCCGTGCAGTCGCGGTGTACGAGTCCGTTTGCCCGCGATTATACCTGTGCGGCCGGCCAGGCGCAATCGGTTGGACAAATCGGAGCATTGGGACTATATATCATGGCAGCACGGTAGCCATGCCGTCATCTATCACAGGAGATTAAATCATGCCCCAAAGCACCGTCTGTCTCACCTTCGACTTCGACGCCATGTCCGTCTGGTTCGGTTACAAGAACGTCACGCCGGCCATGCTCTACCGCGGCGAGTACGGCGCGCGCGTCGGCGTCCCGCGCGTGCTTGAGCTGCTAAAAGAGTGCGGCATCAAGGCGACCTTCTTCGTCCCCGGCCATACCATCGACTCGTTTCCCGCCGAGGTCGAGTCCATCCTTAAGGCGGGTCATGAGGTCGCGCATCACTCGTATGCGCACGTTGACCCAAGCGAGCAGACGCGCGACGAGGAGCGCGCCGACATGGAGCGCGCCTGGAAGGCGCTCGAACGCATCGGCGTCAAGCCGCTCGGCTTCCGCTCGCCGTCGGGCGACTATTCCAATGCCACGCTCTCGCTGCTCGACGAGCTCGGCTTCCAATACGACTCCAGCCTGATGGCCGACGACTTCCGCCCGTACCACCCGCGCCTCGGCGACCAGGTCAGCCAGCAGTCGCCGCTGGTCAAGGGCCGTGAGACGAAGATCTGGGAACTGCCAATGTGCTATGAGTTTGACGACTGGGTCCACTTCCAGTTCAACTTCAACCCGTACCGCAACGGCACCTCCGCGCCGAGCAAGGTGCTGGAGATATGGACGGCCGACTACGACTGGATGCACGACCACGTCGACGGCGGCATCCTGACCATCGCCATGCATCCGCAGGTGATCGGCCGCGCGCACCGCATCGTGATGCTGCGCCAGTTCATCGAGCATGCGCTCATTCGCAGCGGCGTGGCGTTCGAACGCATGGCCGATGTCGCGGCGCGGCTTTGACACTGCGCGTAAACTCGAACCCACTACAGCGCATGTGCTCTACGTCTCAGGCAGTGCAACTCCAATGCCCGTCGCAGGCGTGCCCTGAGCTTGTCGAAGGGGAGCCTGTCGAAGGACGCCAGCCGAGGGGCACAGGAACGGTGGTATGCTAGCGCACATCAGACCGACAGCAAATACTGAGGAGAGTCAATATGATTGTCATAGCGGGCAAAATCCACGCGACGATTTCAGACTGGGACGCGGCGCAGCGGCAGATCGACGCGATCGTGGCGGCCGTCGAAGCGGAAGCAGGCTGCCGCGCTTACCGCATCTATGTGGACCCGGCAGACCGCAACACGCTCTTCCTCTTTGAAGAATGGGAATCTGCGGAGGCGTTGAAGCGCCATCGTACGCAGCCGCATATGGCGCCGTTCCGGGCATTCCTGGCGTCAATTGGGGCCAAGTCCGATCTCGACCGCTACGAGATCGCCGCGAAGAGCAAACTGTAGCGCCGTAAGACATCAGCGCTGGCAGCGCGCCGCCGCGCCGCCAAGTTCATAGGGAGGTAAGTCATGTCGCAGATTCGCTTCGCCATCCTTGGCTCCGGCTACATGGGACGCACATACGCCGAGTGTGTTACACATCACAACACTCGCTGCGCGCTCGTCGCAATTTCCGGCGGGCGGCGCGCACCGGAGTTGGCCGCGGATTATCACGTCGACTACGTGGCACAGTACGACGACCTGCTCACGCGCGCCGACGTGGATGCCGTGCTCATTGCCACGCCGCACGCGGATCACTGCGCGCAAGTCATCCAGGCGGCCCGGCACGGCAAACACGTACTGGTTGAAAAGCCGATGGCTACCAGTAGCGCAGACTGCACCGCAATGATTGAAGCGTGCGCACAGGCGGCCGTCCGGCTTGAAGTGATCCAAACGCTGCGCTTTCGCGGTTCGCTGGCGCGCGCTCGCCAACTGATTGTCGACGGCGCGATCGGCGAGGTGCGCATGATGCAGGGGCGTTCGCTATTCACCAACTACACGGTCGACACCAAGCCGTGGGCCGGGCTGCCGGTTCACGGTGGGGCCTACCTGGATATGGGCGTCCACACGTTCGACATCATCCGCTTCCTGACCGGCGCAGAAGTGCGGCGCGTATTCAGCCATATCACCACGTTCGGCGGCGAACCCTACGCTGGCTTGAACGCGATGAGCCAGGTCGATCTGAGCAACGGCGCGATGGCGCAGCACTGGATTTCGTACCAGATGCCGAATCCGAGTCTGCCAGACTCCATGCATCGCTATGTCGTAGTCGGCGACCGCGGACTGTTGGACATAGACGGCTACGGCAAGTTGCAGCTCGGCTCCGGCGACCGGTGGGAAACGATATGGCAGCAACCGCCGATCGACTTTATCAATAGACCGATGGAACCGGTGCGGCTGGAAGCATTTTTCACGCAAACCCAGGCATTCGTGGACGATATTCTGGATGATCGCCCATCGACAGTCTCTGGCGAGGACGGTCGCACAGCCGTCGCATTGGTCGAGGCCGCATTGAAATCGTCACAAACGGGGCGCGCCGTCAACCTGCGCTAGGGAGTGGGGAGGGGCGCTCCCGCTAGTGTATCCAGAGAGATCGTATCGATTGTCGTTTCTGGTTATTTTCCGGGAGTGCCGTGGTGCGCGTGACCTATGGCGTGAATCGCACTGGTCTCATCCCGCGGCTAACGCAGCGTGCTGTCGACGAGCACGCCATCGGCCCAGTACGCGCCGGTCGGCCCTGTCGGAAGCAGGTCGAATGTCGCGCCACCGGCGTACGGCAATCGCGTCACCGTCACCACCCATGCGCCGTCCAGTTCGTCGCCCACGGCAAGCGTGCCGAGCGCGCGCCCGTCCGCGGCCGGGTGTCCCGGCGACGCCGTCACAGCGCGCCCGTCGGACAGTTGCAGTCGTACCACCTCGTGCGTCGGCGGCACGTTGACGCGTGCGGTCAACGTTACTACTGAAGCAATGCGGTTCCCCGCCGCATCGGACGTCCATACCGGCATCCCGGCACGCAACGCCTCGACCGGCACATCCCCGCTCGGCGTGGCGATGCGCGTCCCGCCCGGCAGGCAGATCGGGCATGTCACGATCGCCGGCTGGCGGCTCGTCTCCATTACAACGCCTGACCGGCTCACCGTGCCTTCGATAGCGCTGCCCTGGCGTTCGGTCGCGCCCGGTGCGACGCGAATGCTGTACGCATAGCGCTCGCCGTCGGCGCGCAGTTGCACGGCGTTCAGGCGTTTGTACTGCCGGTAAACCGCCATCGTTTGCTCTGCGTTCAGCGCCGCCCCGCCGTCCAACGACAGGCTCTTGACGATTGCGGCATACACCTCACGGTCGGCCTGAATGGCGGGCATCCGTTCGCGGGCGAGGCTCTCCTCGTCCCCGTGAGCAACCGGGAACTGGTCCGGATCGCAGAAGAAGAAGTCGGGATACCGTGCCAGCACGCGCAGCTTGAGCTCCGGCACGGTGAGGCCCACCGTCTGGGCCGCCGTGGCGGTCGCAACCAACGCCGGGGTTACACTCGGTTTTACGGCGCCTGGCGTGCCCGTGGCCACACCCGCCGTGACAGGAGTAGCCACAGACTGCGCCGTCGGCCCGGCACAGGCAACCGCCACAATCACCACAAGCGTCAGCAGGCCGACGCGCGCGTTCATGCGCGGCCCCGCAGTGTGGACAGTCGTTCGCGCCCAGCCACCGTGCGACAGATCATCTCGGCCAGCAGCGTTGTGCGCGGCACGATGCTATCCGCGTCGATGTATTCATCAGGGCCGTGGTCGAGACCGCCCACCGGACCGAGTCCGTCGATAACCGGCACGCCCAGTCCCGCCATCATATTCGCATCCGACACACCGCCCGTGGATGCGTCCTTCACGGTAAAGCCCAGGTCTCGCGCAATCGCCTGTGCCTGTTCGACCAACCAGCCGGCCGCCGCACTCTTGGGCATCGGCGGCGCGCCGAAGTCGCCGCTCACGGTCACTTTGGTGCCCGGCACGGTCGTCCGTTCCGGGAGGGCGCGCAGTGCGCGCTCGATCGCATCGGCTCCCGCCGGCGTTGTTGCGCGCACGTCGACCTGCGCCCAGGCGTGGTCGGGTACCACATTGCTGCGGTGGCCGCCCGCCGCCACGCCAACACTGACCGACACGCCCGGCGCGATGCCGTTTAGTGCCTGTGCGGCGATGATCTGGTGCGACAGTTCGAGCAGCGCGTTGGCGCCCTTCTCCGGTTCAACGCCGGCATGCGCCGCCTTGCCGTCCACGTGAATCCGGAACAGCCCGCCGCCCTTACGCGCGCTGACGATATCGCCGTTCGCACGCGCCGCTTCGAGTACAAACACGGCATCGCACTCGGCGGCCACCGGCGCATACAGCGTGCGCGAAACCAGCGACCCGATCTCTTCATCCGAGTTGAAGAAGAAGCTGATCTCCTCAAACGCGCTGAAGCCGGTCTGCTGCAGAGCGCGCATGGCATACATACCCGCCAGCAACCCAGCCTTCATGTCGCAGGTGCCGGGGCCGAGGATCCTGCTGCCCTCTCGCCGCATCGGCCGCTCGGCCGCCGTGCCGTCGGGATACACCGTGTCCAGGTGACCGCTCAGCATCAGGCGACCGCGCCCGTCGCCGCGCATCCGGATGATCCAGCAGTCGCCATATTTTTCGACCGGCAGGCGCTGTACGGCCCAGCCCCAGGCCAGTGCCCGGTCGGAGATCCACTCGCCGGCCGAGTCCACCCCGGTTTTATTGTATGAGCCGCAGTCCTGATTGACCAGTTCGGCCAGGTCGGCGAGAAAGTCCGAAAGTGAGCCTTCAATAGTGCTGTGCAGGTTCGCAAGTACCATGGATACTCCGTAAGCGCAGGAAAGGTCGTATCGCAGACTATGCGACGCAGCCTGATTATACACACGCGCTGTGTTTCGCGCGCGCTCGCCACTGTGGTAAGCTGTCAGCTATGAGTGAACACGATCCTCCGGCCATCAATTTCTGCGTGCACTGCGGCGCGCCGGTCGCGCCGCGCCCAGAAGGCGGGCAGATCGTCTTCGCATGCACGCGCCCGTCGTGCGGCCGCGTCACCTATCGCAACGCGAAACCGTGCGCAGGCGTCTTGCTGGAGGACGCCGGCCGGTTGCTGCTGGTTCAGCGCGCCACCGAACCGTTCCGAGGCGACTGGGACATTCCAGGCGGCTTCTTGCACGAGTGGGAACATCCGGCGGCGGGTGCGCTGCGCGAGGCGCTCGAAGAGACCGGCCTGCACGTCGAACTGACTGCCCTGCTCGGCATCTTCATCGACAGCTACGGGGCAGCCGGCTACAACACGCTGAACATCTACTATCGCGCGCGGGTGGCCGGCGGCACGCTGCGGCCAGCCGACGACGCCGCCCGCGCCGAATGGTTCGCGGCGGACGGGTTGCCCGCCAACATCGCGTTTCCCGACCACGAGCAATATGTGCTCGCGCTCTGGCGCGATGCCTTCGCCCGCAATTCATCGCCGCAGCCCGAGGCGCACTTGGCCGATTTCGTGTCGGGCACCGTCATACGCTGAAGCAGCGGTTACCACTGGAGCCACGCCCATGCCCGCCTCGCCTGTTGAATTGGAAGTTGCATTCATGATCCGCGCCGTCAATGCGCCGGCGATCGGTCGCTTGATTGCCGGACTACAGCGGATCGGCGACTATTCCATGCACCATACCGGTGCGCATCGGATTCGCGATATCCATTTCGATACACTCGAGCGGCGGCTGGGCACGCGCGGCTTTGTCCTGCGCATCCGCCGGCTGGATGCGGGCGACCTGCTGACGCTCAAGGGCGCCTCGCGCGCCACGACCTGGGGCGGCGTTGAGCGGTTGGAGATCGAGGGACCCTGGTCGTCCGACACATACGGCCAGATTGAGCAAGCGCTGGCTGGTGCCGGCATCGATTTGGGCATGTCGGCGGCGAACTTCGAAGCAGCGGACCACATCGCGGCGATGCGGGCCGCCGGCTTCGACATCATCCAGTACCGCGAAACCGGTCGCATCACGTTTTCCGTTTCGGACGATGGCGGGGCGCAGCTGGCGGAACTGTCGCTCGACCGGGTCAGCCTGCGTCTCGGCGCACGCATCGCGCGCTTCACACAGGCGGAGATCGAATCCAAGTCCGCGGCAGGCGCATCGCAGTTGCCGGCGCTCACGGCGGCGCTGCGCGCCCAAATGGGCGATGCGCTACGCGACTGGCCGTTCGGCAAGCTGGCAACCGGGCTGGCACTTGCCGACCGGTTCGCGGCCGGCGTGCTCGATGACTACTGCGATGCGGACGGCGAGGTGACGCCGGAGGGGGTTGACGCCCTGGAACAGTTGCTAACGGCGCGCCGGCCAGCCGTCAGTCCGTGAAGTCCTGTGTGAACATCAGCCCGCTCAGCCCGCCACTGATCGTACCAATGCCGATCTTGCGGAACTCCGGGCGCAGGATGTTGTCGCGGTGTTCGGGGCTGTTCATTAGTCCGGTGTGGGCGCGCTCCACCGTGGGCGCGAGCGCGAGGTTCTCCCCGGCCACCCGGTAGCGGATGCCGGCACGCGCCATGCGGTCGAACGGGGTCCCGGCAATAGGCGAATTGTGCGCGAAGTAGTGCATCTGCAACATCTCCTGGCTGTGCTGCCGCGCCACTTGCGTCAGTCGCGCGTCAACCACCAGCGGCACCAACCCGCGCTTGATGCGCTCACCATTTACCAGGTCGAGCATCTCCATTTCTGCGGCGGTATCGGTGGCCATGTCGGTCACTGGCAACGTCAGCCGGGTCGCGGTCTCGCCAAACCGCCTGGTCAGGTACCCGTTGACATCCAGCGTTGCCGCCTGCACCGCCTGTTCGAACGGGTCGCCCACCTGCTGCGCCAGCGTGGCCAGCGGCCGCGCCAACTGTGAGCCGAGCACCGACTGGTTGATCGCCCGACTAAACGGCGTCGATAGCAGGAACGCGATCGCAATACCGGCCAGCATGGCGCCGTTCGCCGCGCCGGGCAGCAAGCCGAGCACGTGATCGACGCGCGCATAGGTTCCGCGAATGTGCGGTTCCAGCACGCGGCGGTACAACACCGACGCGCCAAGCGACGTAGCGCCCAACGTGCCAATCAGCAGCGCCAGCAGCGCGCCGAGATCGACGATGCCGCGCGGCCAGTGTATCGCTCCAGCCACGAGGCCGGTCAGTGTCTCAGACGCCGTCGCGACGACGAGCAATGCGGCCATCCACCCGGCCAGGTCGAGCAATCCCATGACCAGCCCGCGGCGCACGCCGAACCAGGCATTGGCCAGCACCAACAGCCCAACCGCGACATCGAACACGAGTGAGGACATTGACTTCGAGTATAGCACATGTGATACATGCCGGCAGCGCGCGTATAATGGAGTAGATATGACAACGGTATTGCGCCTCACGGCAGCCGATGCAAAGCGGGCAGGCGCCGAAACGGTAAACTGGCGCGAGGTGTTCGACGCCGAGTTACCGCGCATCATGAACTACTTCCGCTACCGGGTGGACGACGATATGCTGGCCGAGGACCTCACGGCCGAGACGTTCGAGCGCGCATGGCGCGCCCGCGATACGTACCGGCGCGATCGCGCGGCGTTCTCGACCTGGCTGTTCACGATCGCGCGCCATATCGCGGTCGACCACTACCGCCGGCGCAGCCGCAGTACGGAGGAGCCGCTGGATACGCTGGACGAAGCCGGGGCGGCCGCGCCATCCCCTGCGGAGGCCGCCGAGCAGCACGACGAGATCACGCGGTTGCGCGCTCTGCTGGCCGATCTTCCCGCGCGCGAGCGGGAACTGGTGGCGCTCAAATACGGCGCCGGCCTGAACAACCGCGAGATCGCCCGCATGACGTCGCTGTCGGAGTCCAACGTCGGGACGATTTTGCACCGGGCGGTTGCGCAGTTGCGCTTAATACTGGCGCTTTGACGGCGCCGGGCGATCTGGAGGAGTGCGATGGACGATGAATTCATGAACGGCCTGCGGCGCGCACCGCGTCGTGAGTTCGCCGCTCAGCTTTACACAAGGATAAACCAGCCTATGAAACAGAATCGTATGGGGTTCGCCCGCTGGACGCCGTTCGCGGCGCTCGCCGGCGCGCTCGTGCTCGTCGTGGCGCTTTTTTCCTTCCCGCCCGCGCAGGCCTGGGCGCAGGACTTCCTGAACCAGTTCCGTGTCAAGCGCTTCACCGCCATCAGCATTGACCCGGCGCGCATCCAGCAACTCAACACCTCGAAGGTCGATGTGCAAGGCCTGATTGGCAAGGACATGCAGGTCGTCCGCGATCCCGGCGCTCCGCAGGCAACTACGGTCGATGCGGTGCGGGCGATTTCCTCGATGCGCGTGCGCATCCCATCCGTGCTGCCGTCCGATCTGGCGATCGCCGACGTGCGACTGCAGGGCGACGGCCTCGTCAAGATGACCGCCGACGTTGAGAAGCTCCAATCGCTGCTTGACGCGTTCGGCATCACCGACGTCAAAGCGCCGGCCAAACTCAACGGCGCGTCGATCACGGTGCACACGCCCGTCAACGTGACGATGAATCTTCGCAACACGAAATCCACGGTATCGTTCGTGCAGGCGCGCAGTCCCGAAGTGACGCTGCCGGACGGCGTCGCGTTGAGCGACCTCGGCCTGATCGGCTTGCGCCTGATCGGGTTCAGCCCGTCCGATGCTAGGCAGTTCGCGCAGACGATTGACTGGAACGCGACACTGGTCGTTCCGGTGCCGGCCAACGCGGCGTCGTTCCGAGAGGTCACGGTCGGCAGTGGCAAAGCCCTGCTGATCTCGTCCAACGGCACGACGGGTGGCTCCGCGCCTCGGCAGGGCGAGCCTACGCGCATGGAGAATCTGCTGCTCTGGTCGGACGGCGACATGGTCTTTGGGCTGAGCGGCAATGTCACGTCCGCCGACCTGCTGACCATCGCCGATGGACTGAAGTAGCGAGCCGCATGGCCTCCTCCGGACCCGCCATCGAAACCGCTGGCCTGTGTAAGGAATTCGGCCCGCACACGGCAGTCGCCAACCTCACCCTGACCATTGGTTGGGGTGAGGTTTTCGGCTTCCTGGGGCCAAACGGCGCCGGCAAGACGACCTCGATCAAGATGCTGCTCGGCCTGGTCGTGCCGACGCGCGGCGAGGCGCAGGTGCTGGGCGCGCCGCTCGGCGATCGCCGCGCCCGCGCGCGGCTCGGGTTCCTGCCGGAGCACTTCCGCTTCCAGGACTGGCTCACAGCGCGCGAATTCCTACAGTTTCACGGCCGCCTGTACGGCATGCGCGGGGCCGTGCTCGCCGAGCGCATTCCGCGCGTGCTTCAGCGCGTCGACCTACACGATGCCGCGGAACGCAAGCTGCGCGAGTTCAGCAAAGGCATGCTCCAGCGCGTCGGGCTGGCCCAGGCGCTGCTCAACCAGCCCGACCTCGTGTTCCTCGACGAACCCACTTCCGGTCTCGATCCACTGGGCCGTCTACTGGTGCGTGATGTGATCGCGGAACTGCGCGATGCCGGCACCGCAGTGTTCCTCAACTCGCACATCTTGAGCGAAGTGGAAATCACCTGTGACCGGGTGGCGTTCGTGCGACGCGGCGAGGTCGTCCGCGAACTATCGCTGCACGACGGCAGCCAGCAGGGCGTCGAGGTGCAGATCAAGGTCGAAGCACCAACGCCGGGCTTGCTGGCGGAGCTCGGCCAGTTTGGCCGCGACGTTATCGCCGCCGACGGCGTTATCCGGCTGCACGCCGACAATAACCACGGCCTGCCCGACATCGCGCGCTTTCTCGTCGGCCGTGGCCTGAACCTCTATCACCTGTCGGCCAGCCCCAAATCGCTGGAGCAGTTGTTCCTTGAGGTCATGGGCGATCAGGAGCGGCCGGGCTAGACTCACACAACTATGTTTACGATCACACTGCTCACACTGCACGAAGCGCTGCGTAAACGGGTGTTGCTGCTGGCTCTCGTGCTGGGGCTTGGCTTCGTTGCCATCTACGCGATCGGCGTCAATTACATCTACAGCGGTGTGACCACGCGTGGCCCCGCGCCGACCGGCATCAATGCACCGCTGCTCGCCATGACTTACGTCACGATGGCCGGACTCTACGCCGTCAACTTCCTGATGGTGATGATGTCGGCGCTGATGCCGGTCGACACGCTCTCCGGTGAGATCCGTTCTGGGGCGATCCAGACGCTCGTGACCAAGCCGGTGCATCGCCTGGAAATCGTACTGGGCAAATGGCTGGGCTTCTGGCTCATTCTGGCCGGCTACCTGCTGCTGACAGCCGGCGGCGTGCTGGCCGTCGTGTTCGCGATCAGCCGGTACGTTCCGCCCAACATCGCCGTCGGCTTGCCGCTGATGCTGCTCGAAGGCACCGTGCTGCTGACGCTGTCGATCGCGGGCGGTACGCGGCTGAGCACGCTGGCCAACGGCGTCTTGGTGTTCGGCCTGTACGGGCTCGCCTTCATCGGCGGCTGGGTCGAGCAGATCGGGGCGCTGCTCGGCAACGACGCCACCAGCCAGGTCGGCATCGTGGTCAGCCTGCTCATTCCCAGCGATGTCCTGTGGCAACTAGCCACCTACAACATGCAGCCGGCTTTCTTCCGCGACGCGACGGTCACGCCGTTCACGCCCGCCTCGGTGCCGAGTCCGGCGATGGTCTGGTGGGCGCTCGGCTACATTTTTGCCGGGCTGCTCGTGGCGGTGCGCTCGTTCAGCCGGCGCGATTTGTAGGCCGCGCGCGTTGACAACAATTCCATCGGGCGATAGAATCGCGGCATGAAAATTGACGACACGCTCTATCAGGTGGACGACGCGCTCGGCAACCCGACGCTCATCATCGCCCCGGACTACCTCACGCTCGTGGATACCAGTGTGCCCGGCATTGAGGGCAAGGTGCTCGCGCTGATCGAATCGCTCGGCCGCCAGCCCGGCGATCTCAAGCATATCCTGATCACGCATTCGGACGGCGATCACATCGGCAGTCTGCCCGCGCTCGTTGCCGCCACCGGCGCACGCGTCTACGCGCAGGCGCTCGAGGCCGAGGTCATCGGCGGCGCGCGCCCGGCGCGCAGCGGCAAGGTCGTAGACACGCCGACCACCGTGTCGCAGATTGTCAAGGAAGGCGACCTGCTGCCGCTGCACGGCGGCATCCGCGTGATCGAAACCTTTGGCCACACCGTCGGCCACATCAGCTACTACCTCGTCGCGCACGACCTGCTGATCACCGGCGATTGTCTGGTCAACACGGAAGGGCTCGGCGGCTCGCGCCCGCAGTACACCTTCAACGCCGCGCAGGCGGTTGCCTCGGTCAAGAAGCTGGCCGCGCTCGGACCAGGATCGCTCGCCTTCGGCCACGGCGCGCCGATCATCGGCGGAGCGGCGGCGCAGTTGCGCGCGCTGGCCGCTACACTGTAGGCCCGCAACAGATTGCATCACCGCTTGGCCGTGCAACGCGGTATCACGAAGAAACAAAACAGGGTAGACCTTTGCGGTCTACCCTGTTGGCGTGTCACTGCGGACTCACCGCTAGAGCAGGGTTGTCACCTTCAGCCAGTCGCCGCGCTCGCGGTTGGCCGCCTCGATCGCATCGGCCGAGCCGACGACGACCGTGATGCCCTGCGCGGCCACCGTCGCGACGATGTCGGCAAACGCGCGCACGTCACGCACCGTGGTCGCGAGCACCTCTTCGCGCCGCTGTTGGAGGAATTCCTCGCTGTCGCCGGTCAAATGGCGCGCCAGTGAGGCATACCCCTTCGCGTCGGGCAGCATGTAGCCATCGATCTGCCCGATGACGCCGACGATGTGCTTCGACAACTCGTCGTCCGTGATCGCGGCCGTGCGCAGGAACTGCGCGGCATCATCGAAGTTCTTGACCGTCACCAGCAGGTTCGGATCGCGATACGACGAGAACATAAACATGCCGGTGTGGCGATCGAACGAACAGCCGCCGCCGTACGCCCCGCCCTGCACACGCACCCGCTCGTGCACGAAATCGCGTGACAGCAGGTGCGTCGCGACGGACGCCGAGCCGCTCGTCGTGTAACCGTGCCGGTAGATGTTGTCACCCTTGGCGACGTAGTTGACTTTGGCCGGGATGGTCAGCCCTTCGCTCACCGGCGCGCCCGACAGCGCCCACTCGCTGCGCGGGGCCGCACTATCCGGCAACTCGCCGATCATGCTGGCCAGTTGCGGCGCGAAGCGCCCGTAGTTATCGGCGTCCAGCGCCACGTTGCAGAGCATATTGCCGCGCCGCACCATCCGCCGCCGGATCGCCTCGAGGTGCGAGACGATACTCGCCCAATCGCGCTCGATTCGCTGCGCCAGCTCCCGGATGAAGAACAGGTAGCTCGCGCCGCCCGACTGCTCACCGGCCCAGTCGGCCAGATTGAAGTTCGCGCGTAGCCGCGCTGCCGCCACGGCGTTGCCTGCCGGCACCACGCCTGCCTCGGCGCGCGCCTTCTCCTGCATCACGATCTGCTTGAAGCGCGCCGGGTTGTCGAAACGTGCGCCGAGCAGCACGTCGCGCATGATCGCCAACAGCGCGCCCGCCTGTGGCGCGGTCGCCTTGCCGCGCAGGAAGAACCACGACTGCAGCGCGCCGTCGCGCGCAATGTCGAGCATCGTCGAGCGGCCCATGCCGCCCGTCTCGCGACTGATGCGCAGCGCCAGCTTCGTGTAATCTTCACGCTCGGTGCCCATCTCCAGCAGTGCGCGGCCGAACAGCGGCAGGAACGGCAGTGATTCGGCCGGTAGCCCGGCCAGGTTGAACCCCACGTCCAGATACACGATGCCGCTGGTGAACAGGTCGTGCATCAACACCGACACACCGGCCCGCTCGTCCGGTTGCAGCGGAATACGCTTGTTGCGGCGCTCGAGATCGCTCAACTTGAGCATCGGCAGCGTGGCCAGCGCCTCCGGGCTATCCGGCGCTTCCTGCTGCGCCTTCAGCTCGCGCGTCTGTCGGACGATCCGCTCGACCTCGGCGGCGTCCATGCGCGCGCGCGCGGCGGCCAGGCGCGCCTGCTCATCCGCTTCCTCGCGCGCCGATTGCCCCTCGACCGGCTTCATCACGACCGTGGCGCGGTGTGGGTTGGCGACCAGGTCGTTCGCGATCAAATCCTCCAGCAGCCGCCCGCCGGCTAGCTTCGCCTTCAGCGCCGCCAGCGGCGCCTCGAACGCCAGCGCGTCAAACGGGTCGCGGTCGTACAGCCATTGAACCACGGCGGTCAGCATGATCGCGATGCCGCGCGGGAACGCGCCGGTATTGCGCTCGCGCAGGTTGAACTCCAGCGTGTTCAGCGCCGCGCCGATCAGGTCGCCGTCCAGCGGCTTCGCCGCAAGTCCGCGCAACGTCTCCACCACCAGCGCCTCGACCTTCGGCGCGTCGTCGGCCGCGATGTTCTTCAATCCGATGCTGAACGTCCATTCGCGCTGGTGTACGCTCATGCCCGAGGCAACCAGTTCTTCGCCCAGGCCGGAGTCGATCAGCGCCTTGCGCAGCGGCGCCGCGGACGTGCCGATCAGCACATGCGACAGCACATCGTACGCCATCGCCCGCACTGGGTCCGTCACCTCGCCGAGCAGCCATGTGGTGTTGACCATCGCACGCTTCGCGTTCGCGGCATCCTGCCCGGCGTCAAACGTGTGCTCGACCCAGCGCGGCGCGCTGAAACGCGGCTGCAACCCGACCGACGAGTCGGCCACGCGCGGCTCAATGCGCGCCAAAGTGCTGTCGATCAACGCCAGGCAGCGCGGCGCGGCGAAATCGCCGTACAGGACGATGCGCGCGTTGAACGGGTTGTAGAACTGGTCGTAGAAGGCACGGAACTGCTCGTAGGTCAGGTCCGGGATGTGGCGCGGGTCGCCGCCGGAGTCGTGCCCATAGGTCACATCGGGAAACACCGCGCCATCAACGTAGCGACCCAGCGCGCCTTCCGGCGACGAGTAAACGCCCTTCATCTCGTTGAACACGATGCCGCGATAGGTCAGCGGCGCGTCGGGCGCGGTCATCTCATAGTGCCAGCCCTCCTGCGCCAGCGTCTCCGGCGAGATGCGCGGGAAGAACACCGCGTCGAGGTAGACGCTGACCAGGTTGTCGAAGTCCTGTGCGTTCTGGCTGGCGACCGGGTAGACCGTCTTGTCGCCGAACGTGAACGCGTTGATGAACGTCTTCAGCGACCCCTTCGCCATCTGGCTGAACGGGTCCTTGACCGGGTACTTCTGCGATCCGCCGAGCACCGAGTGCTCGAGGATGTGCGCCACGCCGGTCGAGTCGCTCGGCGGCGTGCGGAATGTGACGCCGAACACCTTGTTCTCGTCGTCGTTGGCGAGCGCCAGCAGTTGCGCGCCCGTCTTCGCATGCTTGTATAGCCGTGCCTGCGTTCGCAGTTCGGCAATCTCGCGTTCCTGTACCAACTCAAAGCCATAGGTCGTCATGAATTTGGTGTCTCCCCGAATAGTCATACCCGCTGAAATATTGCCAGAAGCACTACGTCATCCGGCCGTGCCGCCTGCACTGGCTAGCTGTCAAAATGCGTTCGTCCAATCACGTTGTCACCGCTCCATGCCCTTCGGCGTGCGATTGAACCCGAGCGTACGCAAAACCGACTCCATCGGACTATCGGGCACCGGTTGGCCATTCCATTCGCGCACCTCGACGTGCCGTTCGGCGTTGGGCCGCGCCAGGTACACGCCGAGCGCCCGTTGGACCAGGTCATCCCGCGCATCCGTGTGTCCGTATATTCTACCGCCATGATCCTCCGCGACCAGAATGGCCGCACCGCCTGACATGACGACGTGATTGATTGGCACGAGCGCAAAGCGCGGCGTGTCTGCCGTCCCGGCCCCGTACCGGTTTGCCGGGTCGGTCGCGTTGAGCACAATCAACGCACTATCGTTTGCATGCATGGCGCGCAACTGTTCGACCGCTTCAGGCAGCGCGAACTGCGCGCCGCTCATGTCGGCCACGAAGTAACCGCGCCGCACCTCGCCGCGCATCTCCATGCGCTGCAGCGGACCGTATAGCGCGTCCCAGCCGAGCGCCAGCTCCTCGCGCTCAAGCAGTTCGCGCATCAGCACGCCATAGCGCTGCAACAGGATACGCGCCGTGCGTTCGGCCTTCTCGCCATCGCTCGCGGGCTTGCCCATCACGGCGAAGCGATGCACCGACGACCAGCGGCCCGGCCACTCCGCACCGGCAGCGGTCTCGCCCTGTTCCAAACGAGCCCGGACCCGCTTCTTCGCCGCTCGCAGGCGCGTCGACGTCAGGCGCGGCGACTGGAGGCGCGCCGCAAGCTCGGATTCGAGCGAACTGAGCGGCGCGCGCTCACGCGCATCCGGCTCGAAGGCCAGCACGGCCCGCAGCGTATCCAGCGCGTCGTTCGTCACCAGCGACGAGAACACCAGTCCGGCCAGCGCCTTCTGCACCGTGCTTGCCGCCAGCCCGGTGCCGCGCTCAATATCGCGCGTGAACGCTGTCCCTTCGCCCTTCACAAACTCCAACACTTGGCGCGCCGCGCCATCTCCCGGCTCAACCGGAGGCCCGACGAACAGCGCGCCATCGCCGCGCGCGAAGACACGGATGCGTGCGTGACGTGCATCCGAGCCATTCAGCACCCAAATGTATTCACGCTCCAGTGCCTCGGCCAGCGCATCGACATCCGGCTCATCCAACCGGCTCGCCAGAATCTCGCGCTCCCACACGGCGGCGTGCAGCGGCGCCCCGGCCAACTGCGCCAGCGCCGACTGCACCGCGCCATCGCCGCCGCGCCGCGTTTCGGGATGTACGCCTTGCCAGCGCGCCAGGAAGTCGGCATACGCCTCGAACGGCACCGCCTGCACTTCGCGCCGCAGGATCGTCAGCGTACGCTGGTGGACCTGTTTGAGCACATGCGGCGATATATACTCGTCGTCCGTCGCGCCAGCCGTAAAGCGCCCGCGCACCAGGTCGCCGGCCGCCAGCAGCGCGTCGAGCGTCATCGCCAACAGGCCGCCCGCGAACGCGTAGCGCGCGGCGATCGCCGTGGCAGCGATCGGCCCGGCGTGTCGCACAAAGCGCAGCACGATCTCGCGCGTAGCGGTATCATCCGGCATCGCCGCGAACGCAGCACGATACTGTTCTGCGCGCTCGGCGTGCACCCAGCGCGGCTCGCGGCCGTCCGCGGACGGTACCTCGAGCGCCCGGATCGTACCGGCTGTCTCAAGCTCACGCAGCCAATCCGCGCCACCTGCCTCGGACCGGGCCAACGCCTCGCCGGTCGAAAGATCGCCCAGTTCGTAAATCAGCAGTCCCAACTCGGCCGCGCTGCGCGCGCGATAGCCTGCCTCGGCGTGCTGGGCACGCTCGCGCACTTCGTTGATCGCCGCCGGGCGCAGCAGTCCGCTCAGATCGCCGCCGCGCGCCGCCAGCAGATCGTCCAGCACCTCCTCGCGCACCAGCAGGGCGCGCAGATCGCGCTCCGCCTTCGGCTCATCCCACTCATACTGATAGACCGCCTGGAAGGCGAACAGCAGGCCGCGCGCAATCGCCGACGGGTTCAGCGTCTCAACCGGCACAATTTCAATCACGCCCGCTTCAATCTGATCGAGCACCTGCGCCAGGTGCGGCATGTCGAGCACGTCGCGCAGGCAGTCGCGGTACGTCTCGGCCACAATCGGGAAGTCGTCGAACTGGCGCGTAGCCGCCAGCAGGTCTTTGGCCTTCAGCCGTTGCAGCCAGAACGGCGTGCGTTTGCGCCCGCGCGACTTCGGCAGCAGCAGAGCGCGCTCGGCGTTGACGCGAAAGTGAGCGCCGAACAGCGCCGAGTACGGCAGCTCGCGCACAATTCGCTCGCGCGCCTCGCCCGCCGGTATGCGCACGAAATCCGGCGGCAGCCGCCGCGTCCCGGCTGGCAGGCGCAACATGATACCGTCGTCGTTGACCTGCGTCTCGACCTCGATGCCGAGTTGTTCCCGTGCACGGCTGGCCAGCGCCAGCGCCCAGGCACTGTTGATGCGGCCGCCGAACGGCGTCTGCACCACGACATTGCGCGCGCCGATGGCGTCCTCGAACGACTCGACAACCAGCGTGCGGTCGGTGCAGACCGCGCCGGTCGCCTCCACTTGCCCGCGCACGTGTGCCAGCAGGTTGGCCGCCGAGAATTCGTCCAGCCGGAACTCGCTGCGCAGCCACGGAATGACATCTTCGTCATGCTGCATCCGCTGCGCGACTTCGCGTCGCAGGGCGCCGATCCGCACGCCCAGGTCGTACGAGCGCCACGGGTAGTCACCGCGCCAGAACGGCATGCGTGGCGTCGCGCCGGCTGCCTCGCCAACGACGATCCGGTCGTTCTGGATGTCCAGCACACGCCAGACCTGGCTGCCGAGCAGGAACGTGTTGCCCGGGCGCGTCTCGTAGACGAACTCCTCGTCGAGCTCGCCGAGCTTGGTCTTGCCGTCGCCCAGGTAGACACCGAACGCGCCCTTGTCGCCGATCGTGCCAGCATTGCTCATCGCCAGCAAACGCGTGCCGGGCAGCGCGGTCAACCGGTCGTTGGCGCGATCCCAGACCAGTTTGGCTCGCAGGGCCGCCGCGTGGTGCGCCGCATCGTCGTACTTGCCCGAGAGCATGCCGAGCACCAGGTCGAACGCCTCGCGCGAGAGATCGCGGTAGGCGTGTGCGCACCGCACAACGGCATACAGGTCGCCGGCGTCCCATGGCTCGGCCGCCACCATCGCGACGATTTGCTGGGCGAGCACGTCAAGCGGGTTCTGCGGCGTGTGCGTCTCCTCGACCACGCGGTCGAGCATGCCGCGCGTGACCGCCGCCGCCTCGACCAGATCCTCGGCGTGGGTCGCGTAGATGCGTCCGTGGCTGGTCTGCCCAACAAGGTGCCCCGAACGCCCGATGCGCTGCAAGCCCTGCGCGACGCTCTTCGGCGACTGCAACTGCACGACGAGATCGATGCTGCCGATGTCGATGCCGAGCTCGAGCGACGAGGTACCGATCAGCGCCGGCAGACGCCCGGCCTTGAGGTCACTCTCCATCTCACGGCGCGCTTCCTTCGACATGCTGCCGTGGTGTGCGCGAAACGGCCCCTCGGCGCCGATTGCCCACATGCCGCTGTCGCGCGGCACGCCGTTCGGCGCCAGCACCTGCGGGCTGAGCGGGTCGCCCTCCTCCGTCTGCGCCGCCGTCCACTGCGCGTTCAGCCGGTCGGCGGTGCGCTCGGCCAGCCGACGGTTGTTCGCAAAGATCAACGAGGTGCGATGCGTCAGCACATCCGACAGGACCCGCGGGATCACATGCGGCCAGATGGTGCCGCCCGCGATGCTCGTCAGGTCGGCCACCGGCGTGACGACCTGCACGTCAATTTGCTTGTCGTACGCAGCATTGACGATCGTCACCGGCCGGTCGTGCCACGCGCCATCCCATTCGGCCCGCCCGGCGAGGAAGCGTGCGCCCTCCTCCAGCGGCCGGATCGTGGCCGACAGGCCAAGGCGCTGCACGTCGCGGCCCGCGAGGTGCGCCAGCCGCTCCAGGCTCAGCGACAGGTGCACGCCTCGCTTGTCGCCCACCAGTGCATGGATCTCGTCGACGATCACGGTGCGTATGCTGCGAAACATCTCGCGGGCGCGCGGGCTGGTCAGCATCAGGTAGAGCGATTCCGGCGTGGTGATCAAGATGTCCGGCGGCCGCTTGACCATCTGCGCGCGCGCGCTCGATGGCGTGTCGCCGGTGCGCACGGCGACCCGCACGATCGGCAGCGGTGTGCCGTCCCGTGCTGCCGTCTCGCGGATCCCCTCCAGCGGCACGCGCAGGTTGCGCTCGATGTCGTTATTGAGCGCCTTGAGCGGCGAGACGTATAGCAGGCGCACACCATCGTCCGGCGACGGCGCTCGTGGCCGCCGGGCATTCTGCGCGGGCGGCTCGGCCTGACGCTCGCGCATGATCTGATCGATGCCCCACAGGAACGCCGTCAGCGTCTTGCCGGAGCCGGTCGGCGCGAAGATCAGCGTGTGCTCGCCGCGCTGGATCGCCGGCCAACCCTGCGCCTGGGGCGGCGTTGGACGTCCGTAGGCCGCGCGAAACCAATCGCGCACCGCCGGCAGGAAGCCATTCAGTTCGTCGTTTGCCATCGTGATTTCACTTTACCACAATCTGTTGGTTATCCACGAAGGCACACGAATAAACACGAATGGGCTTCCGTTTCGCGCGCCTTCTCGGATAATTCTCTACCCGTACTTGTTTACTGGGTAGTTGTCATGAGTGCGCAACCGACAGTACACAGCATGGACGTTGATCGATGAATTGACCGGCTCGATCGCGTGGGCTGAAGCCACAGGCAGACGCGTTCAAATACGGCAACCCCACCCCCGACCCCTCCCCGCAAAGCGGGGAGGGGCGAAAAACAGGGGGTATTGGCGCGGCGGCGAAGCCGCCGCGCCAATACCCCAGAACGATTCCCCCTTCTCCCCCGCGTTGCGGGGGAGAAGGAGCCAGGGGATGAGGGGGTGAGACGCTCGCGGTAAGCTCTGCATTGAGAGTTCAATACGATTCGTGCCAGACATATCACACAGGCCACCATCGAGTGGTTGTCCGGGCCGCACTCGCGGAAATGCCAACGATTAGGCGTCGTCAGACGCGGTAAACAAATAGCTCTACCCGTTACAAATCGGCTCTGTCATTCGCGTCGATCCGCGTTATTCGCGGATCAAATGCTTTTCTCTGCGCGCTGTACGATCTTTGCGTTTAGCGGACTTGGTTGCAGTTCTTCTTTCGTGCTTCTTCGCGTTGCTTCTTGGATAGAGTCGGTTTTCCCAAGTCACTTGACATGAAATCCCAAACGGGTGTATCCTGTTATAGAACAAGTGTTCTATGCGTAATGATAGACTCAATCGCCTGAACCTGCAAGCCGACCGCATCGAGCTGCTGCTCGCCCAGCACAAGGTCTCCGCCATCGTGTCGGGCGGCACGCTGACGCCGGGCGCCGTTCGTTTCCGCATCGCACTCGCGCCGGGACAGCGCCTGCGTGCCCTGCAAGGACTGGCCGACGAACTGGCGCTGGCACTGAGCGTGCCGGCTGTGCGCATCCAGCGCGATGGCAGCGGCGTGCAGATCGAAGCGCCGCGCGACGACAGCCAGCCGCTGTCGCTCGCCGGCCTGCTCGATTCACTGCGCGCCGTGCCGCCGGCCGCAGCCGCACTCGGTCTCGACGCCGACGGCCGTCCGCTGCTGCTGCGCCTGTCCAGCCCGGCAATCGCGCACGTGCTGATCGCCGGCACGACCGGCTCGGGCAAGTCGGCGCTCGTGCGCACCATGCTGCTCTCGCTCGCCCGCTTCAACCGGCCGCGCGATCTGCGGATGGTGCTCATCGATCCGAAAGTGCGTTCGCTCGACGCACTGGCGTCCTTGCCGCACAACCTGTGCAAGCCGCTGAGTGATACGGTCGCGATTGGTGACACGCTGTCCCGTCTCACCGCGTTGATGGAGCGCCGCGACCGCGACGGCGCGGCGACACCACAGATCGTCGTGGCAATCGACGAGCTGGCTGATCTCCTGCAGAGCGGAGGTAGAACGGTCGAGGAGCCGCTGCTGCGTCTCGCTCAGCGCGGGCGGCAAGCCGGCATCCATCTGCTGGCGGCCACTCAGAAGCCGAGCAGCGCGGCGATGAGCACCGCCATCAAGAGCAACTTCCCGGTGCGCATCGTCGGCAAGGTCGCAAGCCCGGAAGACGCGCGCATCGCCGCCGGCATGGGCGGCACCGGCGCTGACAAGCTGGGCGGGTGCGGGCAATTCGTACTGGTTGCAGAAGGCCGCACGATTCGCTTTCAGGCAGCGTATGCATCGCGCGAGGAGTTGCGGTCGATCGTAGCCGAACTGGCTTCGGACAGTCTCGGTCCGTACGAGAGGGGACAGCTATGAGCCTAGATGTCTGGTTTCGCGACGATATTCGCCGGGTGCTGCTCGCGCTGGAGGACGCCAGCCGTTCGGCGCAAGTGCATACCGCTGTCGCGTCCGACGCGCCACTGGACAGTTACCGCGCGGGGTATACCGATGCGATCCGGGCGGTCGCGGTCGCATTCGGCATCGCCGAGCCCGCGCCCCGCGCCGAGATCCTGCCCCCTCTCACCATCGGAAGCGACCGAGCGTTGCGTCCGCTGGATGCCGCGCCCGCGCCCGACCGGAGACGGCCGTGAAGCGTGCGCTCGCCTTGGGCGTGTGCGCGTTCGGCGTGGCGTTCGCGGTGCTGTTGGCGCAGCGCCTGTCCGATCAGAGCGTCTCGCTGCTCATCGGCATCCTGATCGGCCTGCTGGCCGGCGTACCGGTCTCCGCACTGGTCACCTGGCTCGCCGTGCGCAATCGCCAGCCAACCGCCGCCCCGACCTGGCGCGATGAACGCCAGCGCGATGACACGCCGCGCTTCATCGTCATCCCGCCTGCCTACGGTGCGCCAGCGTCCGCACTTCCACCGCAGTTGCCCGCTGCGACCTACGCGCGTCCACCGCGCGAGTTCACAATCGTCGGGGAGGGCGACCTGGACGAGACCGGGTAGGCAGTTCGTTCCCGATCGTTCGCGTACGCTATGGCCACAGCAAACCTTACGACGTTTGCCTGCGTTCAAGCGAAAGGAGATGAGCAGTGATGCCATCTTTCGGCTTGCGTCAATGACGAAACCACTTACGACCATAGCCCTGCTAATTCTCGTTGAAGAAGGTCATGCCCTGCTGTCTGATCCGGTGGCAAAATACTTGCCTCAGTTTCGCGACATGCGCGTCTTCGCAGGCACCAATTCTACCGGCATGACTACAACCGTGCCAGCGAACCGTCCGATTACGATTCACGACCTTCTGACGCACACGGCAGGGTTGGGTGGATACGGCAGTTTTTACGGGCAGCCAGTTGACGACATGTTTCGCGCATCGGGAATCTTTGAGCGAACAACACGGATGGCAGTCACATTGGACGAGATGGCAGCGCGCACAGCGGCAATACCACTGGCAAGTCAGCCCGGCGCGCGTTGGCGATACAGCATTGCCAGCGACATTGTCGGCTACCTCGTGCAGGTCATTTCGGGGGTGCCTTTCGCCGACTATATGGACGAACGGATTTTCCAACCACTGGGCATGAGAGACACCGGCTTTTTCGTGCCAGCTACCAGCATCGATCGCTTTGCCATATGTTACATACCAGACCCTGCAGGCGATTACGTGCTGGCCGACGCGTCATTCACGAATGACTACCTGCAACGCGACCGCACGCCCAATGGTGGCGGTGGGTTAGTGTCAACCGTGCCCGACTACCTGCGTTTCGCGCAAATGCTACTCAACGGAGGCGAACTTGACGGTGTGCGGATTGTCGGTCGCAAAACAGTTGAGTTAATGACGGCCAATCACCTGCCCACGTCACTACTTCCGATACTCGCCGGGTCATTCCAGTGGCCTGGCCACGGCTTCGGGTTGGGCGTTTGCGTGCGCCTTGGACATGAGTCTGGAACTCTCGGCTCTGCGGGTATGTACGGATGGGATGGCGCAGCGGGCACACGCTTTCGAGTGGATCCTGTTGAGGACTTGATCTTCATTTATGTCACGCAACTATTGGCGCCTCCTGATCCAATCGCTGCGGTCTATCAGAATCTGGTGTATCAGGCGCTAATCAAATAACACAAGATACAGCCCGAGCAGAAGATGTGATGAAGTGATTTCTTCGCGCTCAGGCCAGCGCTATAACCAATGGGAAGTCTCACGGGTCGGCACTCTCGCGCTATTCAGCCGCACCACCAATGCTACCGTGTAGTATAATGGTAGGCGTTGCCGCTCGGCGGCACACGCCCACCTATGAATCCATCACCATCTCCGTACTCGAACATCCGCGTCCTCGAAATGACCGAGGCGCTCGCCGGCCCCTACTGCGCCATGCTGCTCGGCGACCTCGGCGCCGACGTGATCAAGGTCGAGCGCCCGGTCATCGGCGACCAGTCGCGTCAATGGGGCCCGCCGTTCATCGAAGGCGAGAGCGCGTACTTCCTCTCGGCCAACCGCAACAAGCGGAGCGTCGCGCTTGATGTCAAGGACCCGTTCGATCTCGAACTGTTCTACAAGATGATCCGGCAGTCCGACGTCTTCATCACCAACGTGCCGCGCATTGAATCGCTGCGCCGCATGAAGATGGACCCCGACACCCTGCGCGCCATGAACCCGCGCCTGATCTACGTCGCCATCAGCGGCTACGGGCACACCGGGCCGAAGGCGACGCGCGGCGGCTACGACATCATCGCGCAGGGCGAAGCGGGACTGATGGCGATCACCGGCGGCCCGTCCGACGGCCCGATCCGCTTCCCGACCCCGCTGGCCGACATCACCGCCGGCCTGTACGCCTTGATCGGCATCCAGAGTGCGCTGTTCGCGCGCGCGCACTCCGGCCAGGGCCAGTATATCGACATCTCACTTGTCGAGTCGCAGGTCACCTGGCTGACCAACGTCGGCGGCTCGTATTTTGTCACCGGCCAGCGCCCGCGCAAGGTCGGCAACCAGCACCCGACCATCACGCCGTACCAGCCGTTCCACACCAAAGACCGCATGATGATCGTCGCGGCCGGCACCGAACCGCTCTGGAAACGCTTCTGCAAGGTGCTCGGCGTCGAAGAGACACTGATGAACGACCCACGCTTCGCGACCAACCCGCAGCGCAACATCAACCGCGACCAGTTGATCCCGCTGCTCGAGGCGATCCTGGCCACGCGCACTGCCGACGAGTGGGTCAGCGCGCTCGTTGCATCCGATATCCCGGCCGGGCCGATCAACTTCCCGGACGAAACCCTGCAGGACGAGCACCTGAAGGCGCGCGGCATGATCGTCGAACTGGAGCACCCGCTCGTCGGGCTCGTCCGCTCGATCGGCTGCCCGGTGCATCTGAGCGACACGCCGCCGACCTACCGCCGCTATCCGCCGCTGCTCGGCGAGCACAATCGCGAGATCATGCAGTGGCTCGGCTACGCGCCGGGCGAGATCGCCGCGCGTATGGCCCGCTAATACGAGCCCTGAGCTTGCCGATCGCCCACCCCCGTTTACGGCGCGGGGCGAGTCGCAGACGGGGTCGAAGGGTGCGCAACCAGAAGTCCTATGACTACGCCCAATCCTATCGACTGGCCGGTCGCCATCTTCAACGCCCTGCGCGACTATGATGTGCGGCAGGTCTACCACGTTCCCGACGCCGGTCACGCGCAGTTGATCACGCTGTGCGAGGCCGAACCGTCGATGCGCACAATCGTGCTGACCGCCGAGCACGAAGGCATCGCCCTCGCCTGCGGCGCGTGGCTCGGCGGCGTGCGCAGCGCGCTCTTGATGCAGTCGAGCGGCGTCGGCCAGTGCGTCAACGCGCTGGCGATGGTCGCCGCCTGCGGCTTCCCCCTTTTCACGATCGTCACGATGCGCGGCGAGTGGGGCGAGTTTAACCCGTGGCAGGTGCCGATGGGCCGCGCCACCCAGCCGGTGCTGGAAAGCATGGGCCTGACGGTGCACCGCGTCAACGATGCTTCGCAGGCCGCGCCTACCGTGGCCGCCGGCCTCAAACTGGCCTACCAGAGCTCGCTGGCCGTCGCCGTCCTGCTTGGCCAGCAGATGATCGGGGCCAAGACTTTCGGAAAATGAACGACCACGCTCTCGACCGCCGCTGGGTGGTACGCACGCTACTGGAATCGCGCGATGGACTACTCGTCGTGACCGGCCTCGGCGCGTCCACCTATGATGTGGCCGCCGCCGGCGATCACCCACTCAACTTCTATCTCTGGGGCGCAATGGGCGACGCGGTCATGGTTGCCGCCGGCCTCGCGCTGGCGCGCCCGCAGCAGACGGTGCTCGTCATCACCGGCGACGGCGAAATGCTGATGGGCATCGGCGGCCTGGCGACGCTGGCCGTGCAGCGACCCGCCAACCTGCGTATCGTCGTGCTCGACAACGAGCGCTTCGGCGAGACCGGCAACCAAGCGACGCACACGGCCCACGGGCTCGACCTCGTCACCGTGGCGCAGTCGATGGGCATATCCGACGTGGCGCGCGCCACGACGAAAGCCGAGGTCGGCGTGCTCGCCGAGCGCGTCCGCGCAAGCGGCGGCCCGCTGTTTGCGGTCGTCAAGATCTCCGACGCCCCCGTGCCGATGGTTCTGCCGCCGCGCGACGGCGCCCTGCTCAAGCACCGCTTCCGCCAGGCCCTACTCGGCCCATCGGTGCTGATGCAATAGGCCAGCCATCAATCCGGCGCCAATCCACAATGTGACATATGTGATATTGCCATATGCCCGGCAGGGGTGTTGATTGAGGTTGGCGGTCTGAGGCAGCTTTGGAGCGCCCGCGCTTTTCGTGCCGTCCGATACAACCCCGCCTTTGTGCGCGAGTGCCTGGTGCCGGAGGCCGCCAATGCAGCCGGCCCGACGCTAGCAGCCGGCGGCGATAAGCGGCAGGTAGATGCGCGCCGGTCCGACCGGCGTTGGGATCACCACAGGGGCTGCCACCGGAATACCGCAAATGGCGCGCCCCTGGCGCAGGACCGAGCCGCGTCCAGTACCCCACAGGATGCGCGCATTGGACGAGCCGGGCAGGGTGTACGCGACCAGTCCCGTGTTAATCGTTCCAACGACCACCTGGTAGTCCGCACCAATATCGAGGTGCGCCAGCGTCGGCGCGCCGAGCGCCCCATCGTACGCTTGCGCGCTGCGCGGCAGGTCGACTGCATAGAACAAGGTGCCGTCGTAGTTCAGAATTATCAACTGGCCCGCGGCGTTGCTGTCTTTCTGCGTCCACGTCGTGAAGATGACCTCCGCATGCCCGTTGTTATCGAGATCGGCAACGATCGGCTCGGATGCAAAGCGGATGAAGCCATCACTTGGTCGGGTGACCGCATACGGCCAACTTCCGTGTTCCGTGCGATCGAGCCAGTAGGCGTGCATGCGGCCGTCGTACGACGAGTACAGGAACTCCTTGCGGCCGTCGCCGTCGAGATCGGCTGCGACCGGGTTCGGCACCGAGTTCTCGATCACGTTGTAGTTTTCGCTCAACGGCGCCGCGCTGCCATCGGGCGCCGGCAAGGTGGTCCAGTCGTAGGTGCCGTTCGACCAGCGCGTGCGGTCGGCCTTCAGGATGTATGGCGTCTGGTACAAGTCGGTATACGGGCTGGTGCGGCAGTCGTGCTGGTTGCCGACGATCAAGATCTCCGTGGTGCCATCGCCATCCATATCCGCGAACGATGGCGCGCTGTCGGCGAAGTTCGGCCGCGGCTGTAACGGCGGCCCGGGACTGCAATTGGCGTAGCCGGGCGAAATCTCGACCGACGCGTAGTAGTTGAAGCCGACCAATCCCCACGGCTTATTCTGACCGCCGACCGTGCCGAAAACGCTATTGGCGCGCAGTGTCGTCCCGTCTGGCTTGTACGCCGTAACGTAATGCACATCGCTTGGGCCGATCATCTCCAACTTGCCATCGCCATTCAGATCCGCAAGCCCAACATTCTCGTTGTAGCAGCCGGCCGCGTAGCCAACCGTGGACGAACTGACTTGCAGCGGCCAGCCTGCGCGGGTGGTGCCGTCCGCGTTGAGCAGAAACCACTGATTGCTCGAGCGCGTTGCGCAGACCAGCACCTGGAGTGGACCGCCGCCGTCGACCGCGCCGACTGCGAGGCTGCGCAGTTCGCTGCCGGGGGCTACCTGAACGGGCCAACCGGTCAGCGCAGCGCCGTTCGCCTTGAGCACGCCGATCCAGCCGCCCGAATGAGCCGTCACCACATCGAGGTGCCCGTCGCCGTCGAGATCGGCCACGGCCACACCAGGCCAACCGCGCCCGCCACCTGGATTCGCCACCACCCACTTGTCGCTGCCGTCGGCGCCGTTCACCGCAACCACGCGGTAGTCCGTCCAGATCACGTCCGGGTGGCCGTCGCTATCCAGGTCAGCAACGGCCGGGGAGGCGTACCAGCCGGTGCGGCACCAGGTGGTCTGGCACCCGCCCTTCTGCCACTTCAGCACCGGCGCGCCAAGTGTAGACGGTGCGGACGATGGTACGGCCTGGACAACCATACTGCTGAGGCCGACCAGGCACAGCAACGCCACAGAGCGGACAATCCACGTCAACGCGTCTCGGAAGGTCATGATACGCCTATTGTATGCGCATGTTGGACGCGTGTAAACAGGATATTCGGCTCAATTGCAGAGCGAACGTCCCGTGCCGTGATCGGCAGGCCGCCGCGAAATGGATGTTTTTCCAGTTGACAGATGCCGCGACCATTGCTATAATGCCGACAACTTTCGAGAGTAAATTATGTATTTCCCGCGACCGCGACCTACCTTCCGACCGCCAGACCCTGTGTCTGGATGTGCTTGTTAGGCGCGTCCCGCAACAACTAACGAGACTCCCAGATTCAGATCTGGGAGTTTTTTATTTGGCCGCGAGTGGCCGCCCGGATCGAACTGGTGAAATTGTAGAGGAGAGTTACATGGTCAAAGTCGGCATCTTCGGCGCATCAGGTTACACGGGCGTAGAACTGCTCAAAATACTGCGCCGCCATCCGCAGGTGGAGGTCGTCTTCGGTACGTCGGAGTCATCCGGCGGGCAGAAGCTCGCGGATATCTACCCCACCACCGATGAACTGGAGCTCGTGGCCACCGATGCCGCGCCGATCGACCGGATCGACCTGGCCTTCCTGTGCCTGCCGCACATGACCGCGCAGGAGCAGGCGAAGAAGCTGCTCGACGCCGGCGTGCGCGTGGTGGACCTGAGCGCCGACTTCCGCCTGAAGGACGCCGCTGCCTACAAGCAGTACTATGCACACGAGCACACGATGCCGGAACTGCTGCCGCAGGCCGTGTACGGCCAGGTCGAGACGCATCGGTCGCAGATCAAGGGTGCGAAGCTGGTGGCCGTGCCGGGCTGCTACCCCACGTCGGCCATCCTCGGCGTCTACCCGCTGGCCAAAGCCGGGCTGCTCAGCGACGCGCCGATCATCATCGACGCCAAGTCGGGCGTGTCGGGCGCGGGCCGCAAGCTGGCGCTGTCGTCGCACTTCGTCGAGGCGAACGAGAATATCTCGCCGTACAACATCGGCCATTCGCACCGCCACGTACCGGAGATCGAGCAGGAGATCAACGCAGCGGCCGGGACGGCGAAGAAGATCATCTTCGCGCCGCACCTCGTGCCGATCAACCAGGGTATGCTCTCGACGATCTACGTCCAGCCGACCAAGTCGATGGACACCAACGAACTGATCGGGCTGTACCGCCATGCATACGAGGCCGAGCCGTTCGTGAAGGTGCTCGGCCCGGGCAAGCTGGCGACGATGCGCTATGTGATCGGCAACAACCAGTGCGTGATCTCGCTGACCGGCGTCAACGGCACGGCGATCATCTGCAGCGCGATCGACAACCTGATCAAGGGCGCCAGCGGCCAGGCCGTACAGAACATGAACGTCATGTGCGGCTTCGACGAGACAGCCGGACTGATCTAGCCATGGCGCTCAATGTCATCAAGCTGGGCGGCAACGAGATCGACTCGGCGGAGTTCCTGTCGGCCTTCGTGCAGGCCGTCGCGGCCGCGCCGGAACCGCCGGTGCTGATCCATGGCGGCGGCAAAGAGATCACCGCGCTCGGCAACCGGCTCGGCATGGTTGAGAAGCGCATCGAGGGGCTGCGTGTCACCGACGCCGACTACCTGCAAGTCGTCGAAATGATGCTCGGCGGCGTGATCAACAAACGGTTGGTGCGCGCCCTGAACCTGGCCGGCGCGAACGCTATCGGCCTGACCGGAGCCGACCTCAATCTGATGCGCGCCGAGAAGCTGTTGAACCCGCACGGCGACCTCGGCTTCGTCGGGCACATCACGACGGTCAACGGCGAGGCGATCCGCATGTTCACGTCGCGCGGCATCGTACCGGTCGTCGCGCCGATCGGCTTCGGCTTCGACGGCCAGCCGTACAACATCAACGCCGATCACGCCGCGCTGGCGCTGGCGCAGGGCGTCAACGCTGATGCGCTCATGTTCGTCACCAATGTGCCGGGCGTCAAGATCGACGGCGCGGTCGTGCCGCACCTGTCGCTCGCCGACGTCGAAGCGCAGATCGCCTCGGGCCAGATCAACGGTGGCATGATTCCAAAGGCCCGCTCGGCTGTCGAGGCCGTCAGCGCCGGCGTCCGCAGCGTCGTGATCTGCGATCTCGACGGCCTGCGCCGTAGCGGCGGCGGAACCATCATCAGCTAGGCGCACATCTATCCTATAACCGGAGAACTCCATGTCGAATGCACAGCAACTGATGGCCGATGAGAAGCAGTACGTCCTGCAAACCTACAAGCGCCCGCCGTTCGTGCTCGACCACGGCGAAGGCGTCTACCTTTACGACACCGAGGGCAAGCAGTACCTCGACTTCTGCGCGGGCATCGCCGTCAACGCGCTTGGCTACGGCGACAAGGACGTGCTGGCCACGGCCGACGGGCAGGCGCACAAGCTGGTGCACACGTCCAACCTGTACTACACGGCGCCGATGATCCGCCTGGCGAAGAAGCTGGTCGAGCGCTCGTTTGCCGACAAGGTCTTCTTTTGCAACTCCGGCACCGAAGCCAATGAGGGCGCGATGAAGTTCGCGCGCAAGTGGGCGCGCAAGAACTTCGGCGAGGGCAAGACCGAGTTCATCGCCTTCGCCCATTCGTTCCACGGGCGGACGTTCGGCGCATTGTCGCTGACCGCCAAGGAGAAGTACCGCGCGCCGTTCGAGCCGCTCATCCCCGGCGTGACGTTCCTTGAACTGAACGACATCGCCGCGCTGGAGCGCGCCATGAGCGCCAAGACGTGCGCCGTGATCCTCGAACCGATTCAGGGCGAAGGCGGTATCTACCCCGCACAGGTCGAGTTCCTGCAGGCCGTGCGCGCCCTGTGCGATAAGCACCATGCCGCGCTGATCTTTGACGAGGTGCAGTGCGGGATGGGCCGCACGGGCAAGCTGTGGGCCTACGAGTGGGCCGGCGTCGCGCCCGACATCATGACGCTGGCGAAGCCGCTGGGCGGCGGCCTGCCAATCGGCGCCATCCTGATGACCGACAAGATCGGATCCACGATCGAGCCGGGCGACCACGGCAGCACCTTCGCGGCGAACGCTACCGTCTGCGCCGTCGCCGAGGTCGTCTTCGACAAGATCAGCGACGCCAAGATGCTCCAGCACGTCAACCAGGTCGGCACCTATCTGGGCGAAAAACTGGATGCGCTCAAGGCCGAGTTCCCGACGCTGGTCAAGGACGTGCGCGGGCGCGGGCTGATGTGGGGCATCGACCTGACGCTGGACACCAACAAGGCGGTCAGCAAGGGCTACGATAAGGGACTGATTCTCGTCACCGCCGGCGAAAACACGCTGCGTCTCGTGCCGCCGCTCGTGATCGAGAACAAGCATGTGGACGAGTTCGCCGACAAGCTAGTGGCGATCCTGACCGAGATGAGCCAGGAGAGCGCGTAGGCGCCGACACGAAAGGACTACGATGCACGGCCTACCGATTCTGCCCACCATCAAGTCGGACGCCTTGAAACGCGAAGGGAACATCGCGCCTGCCGGCGCAATTCCGGTGCTGCGCGCCGCGCATCTCAAGGACGTCGAGTCGATCACTGCGCTGATCAACCACTACGCCGCGCTCGGCGAGATGCTGCCGCGCAAGGAAGAATCGGTTCGCCAGCACATCCAGCAGTTCATCGTGGCCGAGGCCAACCACAAAGTCGTCGCCTGCGGTGCGCTCCACCACTGGGACGCGCGCAGCGCCGAGATTCGCTCGCTGGCCGTTGCCGAGCAGTATGCCGGGCAAGGGCTGGGCACGCAGATCGTCAAGGAGCTCGACGAGCACGGCGCGCAGATGGGCTATGAATACGCCTTCGCGCTGACGCTGAAGGTGCGCTTCTTCGAGAAGCTTGGCTACGCGGTGGTGTCAAAATCCGTGCTGCCCCAGAAGATCTGGGGCGACTGCATTATCTGTCCGTTTCTGTATAACTGCCGCGAGACGGCCGTTTACAAGCCGTACCGCGCGGCGTAGGCATATCCGCAGAGCCGTAGGGGCGAACCGGCGTGTTCGCCCATGGCACCGATAACCAATCCAAGGACGAACGTCATGGAGATTGTTTCAAACGGCACGATCACCTCGCCCAAAGGCTTCCGCGCCTGCGGCATCACGGCGGGCATCAAAGCGTCCGGCAAGCCGGACATGGCGATGATCGTCAGCGATAGCCCGTGTGCGGCCGGCGCGGTGTTCACGCAGAACCGCGTGCAGGCGGCGCCCGTGCAGATCAGCCGCAAGCACATCGAGACGCACGGCGACCGCATGCAGGCGATTGTCATCAACGCGGGCAACGCCAACGCGGTCACCGGGCGGCAGGGACTGGACAACGCGACGGGCATGGCCGCCTCGGCCAGCAGCGAGCTCGACATCGAGGCCGGGCAGGCCGCCGTGATGTCGACCGGCGTCATCGGCCAGCAACTGCCGATGGAGAAGGTCACGGCCGGCATCAAGCTCGCGATCAAGGCGCTGTCCTATGACGGCGGCCACGACGCGGCGCGCGCGATCATGACGACCGATACCCAGCCCAAGGAAGTCGCCGTCACAATCAGCGGCGTGACGATCGGCGGTATCTGCAAAGGCGCCGCGATGATCCACCCCAATATGGCGACGATGCTCTGCATCATCGCGACCGACGCGCAGATCGATCGCGCCGCCCTGCAGGCCGCGCTGTCGGCGGCGGTCAAGGTCTCCTTCAACCGCATCAGCGTGGACGGCGACACCAGCACCAACGACACGGTCATCGCGCTGGCCAACGGGTTGAGCGGCATCGCGCCGGACGCGGACGAGTTTCAATCGGCGCTGACCTACGTCTGCACCGAGCTGGCAAAGAAGATCGTGCGTGATGCCGAAGGCGCATCAAAGTTCATCACGCTGACCGTGCGCGGCGCAGCCAGCGAGGCCGAGGCGCACCAGGTCGCGGCGACGGTCGCCACCTCGCCGCTGGTGAAGACGGCGATCTACGGCCGCGATGCCAACTGGGGCCGCGTGCTGGCGGCCGCCGGGCGCAGCGGCGTGGCGATCGAGCCGTCGCGCGTGAACCTGCGCTTCGGTCCGCTGGCGGTGCTTCACGCCGGCACGCCCCTGCCCTTCAAGGAAGACGAGGCGATCAAGATCCTGAGCGATCACGACATCGAGATCGACCTCGACCTCGGTATGGGCGACGCCAGCGTGACCATGTGGACGTGCGACCTGACGCACGAGTATGTATCGCTGAACGCCGATTACCGGACGTAAGGCAGGAGAACGACTGATGAAAGACCCGATCAACCCGGCCACATGCGACCACCAGGTCGTCTTTTCCCCTGCGCTGGAGCATGCCGCCGTCTGCAAGCGCTGCGGCGCGATCGCCCTGATCAGCCCGCGCGACGGACAGGCCCTGAATGCCATCAAGTGGGTGCTGCCCGACAGACCGCATGCAAGCGGCGCGGGTGCGTCCGCGGCAGAGTAACCAAACGGCCCCCTGGGATGATCCAGGGGGCCGCTGCGTTTGCCACTATGACGTGGCTCACGTCTATATTCGCACTACTTAACTTCGGTCGCCCCGCTGCAGAACGCCGCGAGCAGCTTCCACGTGTTGTCGAAGTCGGACAACCGGCAGGTGCTGAACGGCGAATGGATGTATCGGCACGGCACGGAGACGACGCCGGTCAATACGCCGCCGCGCGAAGTGTGAATCGCGCTGGCGTCGGTGCCGCCGTACGGCGGTACTTTCGTTTGGTACGGGATGCCGTTGGCCTCGGCGGCCTGTTCCAGTGCTATGACCATTTTGCGCGGAACCACAAAGCCGCCGTCCGCGACCGTGATCGCCGGCCCCTGTCCCTGCACGGTCGGCTGACCCTGCGGCGGGATGCCGGGCGAGTCGGCCGCCACTGTCCCTTCGAGGGCGATTGCCATATCCGGCGCGATGCTGAACGACGCCGCGCGCGCGCCGATCAATCCCCGTTCTTCGGCAATGACGAACGCCGCAATGATCGTAGCGTCAATCGTCTTGACATGCAGCGCTTCGAGCGTCCTGATGACGACCGCGCAGCCGGCGCGGTCGTCCAGCGCTTTCGCCATGATAGTATCGTTCCCGATCCGGCGCGCTGGGTACATGATGACCATCGGATCGCCGACGCGCACGCCCAGATCGAGCACCGCCTGGCGCGACGTGACGCCGATGTCGAGGAACATCTCCTCGATCTGGATGACCTTCTCGCGCTCGGCCGGTTTCAGGATGTGCGGCGGCTTGGTGCCGATCACGCCTTCGATGCGGCGGCGCTCGCGTGTTATAATCGTCAGCGCGTGACTGGGCAGCAGGCGCGGGTCCCAGCCGCCGATCGGCGTGAAGCGGATGAAGCCGTCGCCATCGATGTGCTGCACCATGAAGCCAATCTCGTCCATATGCGCGTCGAGCATCAGCTTGAAATTGGAGCGGCCGTGGCGCGTTGCGATGACGTTTCCCAGCGTGTCCACCTTCACGTCCTCCACCAGCGGCGTGACAAGCTCGATGATTGTTTCGCGCACTTCGTCTTCAAAGCCGGGAATGCCCGGCACGTTGCACAACTTTTCCAGCAGAGCGTAGGAATCCACGTTTGCGCCTCCAGGCACGCATGAGTTGTCGGCGCGCCGGACGCGGCTGTCGTCGCGTGGCGAACCTGCCGTATTATACAACCGCAAGGAGCCATCGATGCCAATTACACTGATCGTCCATGCCGGCGCATGGGAGATTCCCGATGACGAAGTCGACGCGCACGTCAACGCCTGCCGCAACGCACTGGCGGCCGGCTGGCGACTGCTGCAGGCCGGCGCATCGGCTGTCGACGCGGCACAGGCGGCCGTCGTCGTCCTGGAAGACGACCCGGCGCTGGACGCCGGCATCGGCTCGGTGCTGACCGCCGACGGGACCGTCGAGCTCGACGCCGGCATCATGCGCGGCGAAGACTTGCAGTGTGGGGCGGTCGCCACGCTCACGCGAGTCCGGAACCCGATCATCCTTGCCCGCGAGGTCATGCATAGCCCACAGATCCTGCTAACCGGCAGCGGCGCGGAAGCGTTCGCGGTCTCGCGCGGCATCGAACTGGTCGATCCGTCGATCCTCATTGTGGAACGCGAGCAGAAGCTCTATGAGGAGTGGAAACGGGGGCAGCTCAAGCCAGCGCAATCCGGCGAACATAAACATGACACGGTGGGTGCCGTGGCCATGGACGCCGCCGGTCATATTGTGGCGGCCGTCTCGACCGGCGGCACCGCATTCTCGCCAGCCGGGCGTGTCGGCGACGTGCCACAGGTTGGCTGCGGTTTCTACGCTGACGATGCGGTTGCAGGCGCCGTCTGTACCGGCCACGGCGAGTCGATCTCGCGGGTCGTGCTCGCCAAGACCGCCGTCGACCAGGTCGGTGCGGGCGCGACGGCGGCGGAAGCCGCCCGCCAGGCCATCGCGCTGATGACCCAGAAGGTCAATGGCACCGGCGGCATTATCATGATCGACCGAGACGGGCGCCCCGGCCTCGCGCACAGCACGTCGCGCATGGCCTACGGCTACATCACGGCCGGCATGCCGGCCGGTACGTTCGGCGTCATGGCGCCGTAGCAACAAAAAAGGCCGGCCGGAGCGATTGCCCCGGCCGGCCGCACGGACTGCGTTCTTATCAGGCCTTCAAGCTGACCTTGATCTGCTTCGGCTTGATCTCCTCGACCTTCGGCAAGGTGAGGGTCAGCACGCCGTGCTCGAACTCGGCGCGCGCCCTGTCGGCCTGCACTTCGACCGGCAGCGTCAGCGTTCGCTGGAACATGCCCCAGCGCCGCTCGCGCAGCAGAAAGTTCGTCTTCTCTTCCTTCGTCTGCGCCTTGATCTCGCCCTTGATCGTCAACGTGTCACCAACGACGGTGATATCGAGATCTTCCGGCTTGATACCCGGCACAGACGCCTTGACGACCACGTCGTTGTCGCTTTCGACCACGTCCACTGGCAACTGGCCGAAGCCCTCGCGGATCGTGCCCATGAAGCGCGGCTGAATGAACGAATCCTCGAACAGGCGGTCCATGGCGTCGCGCAGCGAGACAACATCGCTCATCGGATCCCAGCGAATAACAGTGTTTGTAGGCATTAGTTGTTCCTCCTCTATGTCCTTTCGGTTATGCTTGATAGCGTGTTGATCGAAGCTTACGGACTTCATATTACCCGGCCCATGTTAGAGGGCCGCTAGACGGTTGTAAGAGCTTTATATGAGCCGCCTGGCTCGGCGCGCTCAGTCTCGCCCTCACCAACCACCGAAATCTCAAACCGGATGTGCCGGATCGCGGTGACGCGCTCCGGCAGCTGGTCGTAGTCGCACTCGCAGGGGCCGCCGTTCGCGCATCCGGCACAGCAATACGACTTGCCGTGCACCAGTGTCGGCTGCCAGTGGATGATAATCGCGCAATTGGCGCACATGGGAGTCACGGGGTTACCTCGTTTCAACGATATATTACTGCCACAGCGTTGGAGCGGCAGCAGACCGCTATAAGAAAGTTGTTAGAGTTGAAATAGACGTAGCCCTTCCGCAACTGTGCAGAAGGGCTACGAAAACTCGATGCTGGCCGGGTAAACTGAAGCTATCTAGCCGGGCATGGCGTCCAGCAGCACTTTGATCTCCGCCTCGGTGTTGTAGAAGTTCGGCGAAATACGCACGCCGAGCGGCCGCAGCGACACGCTGATCCGTTTCTGCTCCAGCGCATCGACGAAGGCGGCGTCTTGCTCGCGACTGCCGAGCGTGAAAACGGTGATCGCCGTACGGCGCTCCGGCTCGGTCGGGCTGACGATCCGCACGCCCTTGCGGCTGAGGCCATCCGCCAGCGCTTCCGACAGCGCGGCGTTGTGCTCGGAGATTGTGTTGACGCCGATCTCCTCGATCAGCGTGAGCGACGCCAGCAGCGCCGCCTGCCCCAGCCGGTTGCCGCCGCCCATGCCGTAGCGCGCCGCGCCCGGCTTGAACTCCGCGTCGGCATTGAACGACATGCCGTCGCCGGCGAAGCCGGTGTAGCCGACATAGCGCGGGCGGATGCGGTCGATCGCCTCGGGCGCAACATACAGCGCGCCGATGCCGTGCCCAGCCATCAGCCACTTGTAGCCGTGCGTCGACAGAGCAGAAATGCGCGCGGCCTTGACGTCCACCGGCTGCGCGCCGATCACCTGGATGCCGTCAACGATGAACAGCACGTTCCGCTCGGCGCAGCGGCGGCCGAGCGATTCCAAGTCGATGAAGTAGCCGGTGTCCCACTTGATCGCGCTGCACGACACCGCCCGCGTGCGGCCGTCGACGCGCTCCATAATCTGGTCCACGCTCGGGCCGACGCCGCTCCAGGCCACCCAGCGCACCTCGACGTCGATCTGCCGCAGGTGGTTCCAGATGTGCGCCAGCGACGGGAACTCGCTCTGCGGCACGACGACGTTGTCGCCGGCGCGCCAGTCGATGCCCATCGCCGCGATGTTCATGCCGTGCGACGTGTTGCTCGTGAAGATGATGTCGTCCGGGCTGGCGTTGATCAGGCGCGCCAGCTTCGCGCGCGCCGCCTCTTCGGGCGCGGGCACGGCGCGGTAGCGTTCCGTCCCGGGATACTGTTTGATCTGCGCCGTCTGCGCAATGGCGGCTACCGTGCGGTTCGGCAGCGGCGCCATGGCGGCGGTATTGAGGTAGGTGTACTCCTGCACGATCGGGAACTCGCGCTCGCGGACGTTCGACAACGTTACGGGATTGGCGTTTGACATCAGCACCTCGACTGGGGATGGGCTCGGCATGCGCGCCGGCTACGGCTTGTGCTTGAAATCCACAAAGCGATAGCCCACGCCATGCTCGGTCAGTATGTATTTCGGGTTGGACGGGTCCGGCTCGATCTTCTGCCGCAGGTAATTGATATAGAGCCGCACATACTGCGACTCATCGCGGTATTCGTGGCCCCAGACCTTGGCCAGCAGCATGTCGTGCGTCATGACGTACCCGGCGTTGCTGACCAGGTGATACAGCAGGCGGTATTCGGTCGGACGCAGTTTGATGCGCTCGCCGCGCACGACAACCTCGCGCTTCTTGAAGTCAATCGTCAGGCCGTCGTCGATGACGATCTCGTTTTTCTCGGTCGGCGCGGCGGCCTGCGTGCGCCGCAGCACGGCGCGTATACGGCTGGCCAGTTCGCGCGGGCTGAACGGCTTGGTCACGTAGTCGTCCGCGCCGAGTTCCAGTCCACGGATGCGGTCGTCCTCGTCCGATTTGACCGTCACGATGATGACCGGCACCGTGCTGGTCTGGCGCAAAATCTTTAGCGTCTCGAAGCCGTCAAGCTCCGGCATGTTCACGTCGAGCACGACTAGATCGGGCAGATCGTCCTTGACGTGCTGCAGCGCCTCGAGGCCATTGCGCGCTTCAACCACGCGATAGCCTTCCAGTTCCAGGTTCATGCGCACGAAGCGCGTCATGCGCGGCTCGTCGTCTGCCACCAGGATCAGTTTCTTGTCGCTTTCCGTGCTCATCGTGTGTTGCTCACCGCCGCGGTAACGTTACATTGAACGTGCTGCCCTTGCCCAGCGTGCTGTCAACCCAGATATGCCCGCCGTGCGCCTCGACGACCGCCTTGACCAGGAAAAGCCCCAGCCCCGCGCCCTGCGTCTTGCGCGTCGAAGCATTGTCCACTCGGTAGAAGTGCTCGAAAATCTTCGCCTGCTCGCCGGGGGCGATGCCGATGCCCTGGTCGCTGACGAACAGGCGCACCTCGCCCGCATCCGCGCGGCCGCCAACGGTAATCGTGCCGCCGCTGGGCGAGTACTTGATCGCGTTGGACAGCAGATTGCCGACCACCTGCCGCAAACGCTCTTCATCGCCAAGCACCGGCGGCAGCTCCTCGGGAAAGTCTTCGACAATGGTGTGCTTCGCCGACTGCGTGCGGAACTCTCCCGCCACCTTGCGCGCCAGTCGGTCCAAGCGCACGTAGCCGAAGCGCAGCTTGAGCCCGCCCGCCTGAATGCGCGACGCCTCCAGCAAATTGTCGATCAATTTATTCAGCCGGTCGGACTCTTCCTCGATGATCTCGAGCGACTGGCTCAGCGTCTCGCGGTCCCAGTTGGCGTCCTCGCGCCGCAGCGTGCCGGCATAGCCTTTGATCAAGGCGACCGGGGTCTTCAATTCGTGCGAGATCACCGACAACAACGTGGACTTCAGTTCCTCCGCCTCGCGCGCGCGGGTGATGTCTCGGATATTCGCGACGGTGTTGACGCGATAGCCCGCCGCGTCATAGATCGGCGAGTATGTGATGCTGACGGCCACGCGCCGGCCGTCGGGCCGCAAGATGGTGCCGTCCAGCGAAGCGCGGCTGCGCTGGTTCGGGTCGAGTAGCGGGCAGACGCCCGCGCACAGGTTGACGCCCTGCTCGTTGTAGATCGCCAGCACCTCGGTGCAGGGGCGTCCCAGCGCAACGTCCTGCGGGCAGCCGGTCAGCTCGCTCACGGCGCGGCTGAAGATCTCGATGCGCCCGGTACGGTCGAGGATCAACACGCCGTCGGCGCTGCTATCAATCAGCGCATCGAGCCGCTGTTTCTCAGAGACGGCCGTCTGGTACAGCCGCGCGTTACGCACCGCGATCGCGGCCTGGTCCGCAAACGACTGCAGCACCTCGCGGTCGTTTGCCGAAAAGGCGGCGCCGCTCGAGCGGAAGATGTAAATCACACCGGTCAGCGCATCGGAGACCGAGAGCGGCAGGGAAACGACCTGCCGCAGGCCGATGCCCAGTTCCGCCGCCATCAGCCCGAGCTTGACCTGCAAGTCGGGGATGCGCCAATGCTCGGGTTGGAACTCGGCGGGCAGCCCATTCAGGAACGGGCGCAGCCGGGGCAGCAGCGTCTGCGGCAGGCCGTACGACGCCGCAATGCGGAACGCGCGCTCGTTTTCATCGCGCAGCGCGATCATGCCCATGTGCCCATCGACCATTTCGACCGCATGGGTGATGACCAGGCGCAGGACCTCCTCGAGATCGAGCTGTGCTGTCAAGGCCCGGCTGATTTGAAGCAGATAGTCCCGCTGGCGCAGTTCATGACTACGCACGCGGTTCGACGCGCTCATGCACGTTACTGTACAGAGCCATACGCAGCTTGTCAAATGACCCGCCAGCAATTCTCATTTTGGAGTCGGCCACCAGGTTGCCCCCTCATCCCCTGGCCCCTGCTCCCCCGCGCGCGCGAGGGAGCAGGGGAAAAGCTAACGGGGAGGGCAACGCCGCTTTCTTGTCGAGCCCGCTTGCGTGACAAGCACCAAGGGGGCCAGTTCATAGCAAGCCGGCATTGGAAAGTACCCGTCCAAAGCCAAAATGGGAATTGCTGATGACCCGCGCGGCGCTTTGGTGCAGTCAGTGGAGTGCATTAGAATGAACGTTACTCGATTGTGCCCGTTGTATGGGCGTCTATGCAAGGAGCATTCATGCGATTTGGGGCCGTTCTACTGCTGTTGTTTCTGACCGCCTGCGGCGCGGCAACACCAGCGCCAACTGCCGTGCCGCCGCGCACCACGGCGCCGGCAGCCACGGCCACGGTGGTCATTGCCGCAGCAACGGCAACGCTGGTGCCGACCGCAGCCGCCGCCGGCGCAACGCCGACCACAACCTCGGCAGCGACGCTCGCAAGCCCCGGTTCCGCGGGCGAAACCACCGACGCCAAAGGCAACCGTCTGCTCGGCTCGCCAAACGCACCCGTGACGCTCACCGATTATTCGGATTTTCTTTGAACAACCTGCCGTCTCTACGTGCTAGAGACTGAGCCGCAGATTGTCAAGGCGTATGTACAAACCGGACGCGTCAAACTGATGTTTCGCCACCTACTCGACTTCGGCGCGCCCTCGCTGCTGGCATCCGAGGCGGCCGAGTGCGCGGGCGACCAGGGCAAATTCTGGGCCATGCACGAGTTGCTGTACCAGCGGCAAGACAAGACGTATGCGGGCAGCGTGGCCGTGTTCCAGCAATGGGCCACAGACGATCTCAAACTAGACAGCGCGGGGTTTGGCGCGTGCATGAACAGCCACACACACAAGGCCAAGATTGAGCAGATGGCCGCTGCCGCGCGTTCGACCGACGGTGTGCGGGTGCGGCCAACGTACGACATCAACGGCTCGCGACTGCAAGGCGCGCTGCGCTTCCCGGATTTCCAGAAGGTGATCGACGCCGTTCGCTAAGCGCCGACGCCCCAACCACCCTTACCCGGCCGGAGACTATCGACCATGGCATTCCCGCCCACCAAACCGCATGAACTGCACCCATCGCTCAAACGCATCCTCAATATCGCCGCGCACCCGGACGACATCGAATTCAGCACGTCGGGCACCATGGCGCGCTGGGCGCGCGAGGGCCGCGACGTCTTCTTCTGCCTCGTCACCAGCGGCAGCGCCGGCACCAACGAGCACACGCCACACAACGACGGGCTGGTGCCGATCCGCGAGCGCGAAACGTTGGAAGCCGCGCGCATCCTGGGCGCGAAAGATGTTGTGTTCCTGCGCTACCAGGACGGCGTGGTCGAGCCGAGCCTGATGCTTCGCCGCGACCTGACACGCATCATCCGGCGGCTGAAGCCCGACGTGGTCGTTACCGCCGACCCGACCGTACGTTGGTTTGGCCATGGCTACCTGAACCACCCGGATCATCGCGCCGTGGCCAGCGCCGCGCTGGACGCCGTGTTTCCCTCCGCCGAAACGCGCTACATCTTCCCTGAACTGCTGGCCGAGGGACTGGAACCGCACAAGGTCCGCGAGGTGTTTATCAACTTCGGCAACCCGCCCGACACCTGGATCGATATCGGCGACACGATCGATCTGAAGTGCGCCGCGCTGCGCGCGCACGCGTCGCAGATCGGACCGGGCGAGTGGATCGACAAGAACATGCGCGAGTGGGCCGAGCGCGAAGGCGCCGGGACCGGCATTGCCATGTCGGAATCGTACCGGCGTATGATTTTCTGGGACGAGAAGGCAGCCGAGGTGCTCGACCGGCAGACCGGCGAACTCGAAGACGTCAAGGATCTGGTGCAGGAGAACATATCGAACTGACGATTGGGCTTGCGGTGGCCGCATGATCGGACGGCTGTTCCGCTGGGCCATGCTGATCATGGTGATTGCGGCCGGGACATCGGCAGGAGTGACCACCTACGTGCAGCAGGCGTACGGCGGCCTGGCCGCGGCGTCGCCACGTGAACTGCCGCGCAGCGGCGCACCGCGCGTGGCGATCGTGTTCGGCGCAGGACTGTGGGCCAACGGCACGCCAACGCCGATACTGTACGATCGCGTGGCGACCGCCGTCGAGCTCTACAAGCTCGGCGCGGTCCGCACGCTGCTGATGTCCGGCGACGACAGCACGCCGGGGCACGACGAGCCGAGCGCCATGGTGAAATCGGCCCTCTCGCTCGGCGTACCGCGCGCGGCGCTCGTGGCCGACGGCGCCGGGCTGCGCACGTACGATACCTGCATGCGCGCCCGGACCGTGTATGGCGTCTCGCGCGCCGTCGTCGTCACGCAACAGTTCCACATCGCCCGCGCCATCTTCACTTGCAGCCAGCTGGGGATCGACACCGTCGGCGTGGACGCCGACCGGCGCGACTACCGGCCGGAGAGCTACGCCTGGTGGACGCTGCGTGAGTACCCCTCGACGCTGCTGGCCTACCTGGAAACCAATCTGCTGCGCCCGGCTGTGGCGAGCGGGGCGCGGCAGCCGCTCCCGTAAGCGACAGACCGGGGCCACCCGGGTTCGATCTTGTGATACAATCGCATCACGTTTTGCGCAGGGAGCACCCAATGGATCAACGAACCTATCACGGAAAACTCACGCCGGACGAACTCGCTTCGGCGGTCGTCGCCGCGTTCGACCAGGGCAACCGCCGCGCGCAGAAAGTCGGCAGTGGCGAGCGCGTGATGGTGCAGATCGCCACGCGCGAATGGAGCGGCAGCGGCGGACAGGCCGCGCTGGCCGTCACGATCCAGCGCATCGAGGGCGGCGTCACCGTCTCGCTCGGGCAGCACGAGTGGCTCGGCGCGGCCGCCAGCATCCTGCAGACCGGTGTGATGGCGCTCCTGAACCCGATCACTCTGCTCAACCGCATCGACGATGTGGCGCAGGACGTGAGCTCGTTCTCCCTGCCGACCCAGGTCTGGGACGTGGTCGAAAAATACTGCCGCAGCGTCGGCGCGGCCATGGCGATGTCGGAGCGTCTGCAGTCGGTCGCCTGCCCGTACTGCGGCGTCACGAACAAGGTCGGCGACGGCAAATGCTCGGCGTGCGGCGGTCCACTCGGCGCCGCACAGCCGCGCCTCTGCCCGAAGTGCGGCAACGTGATGGGCCCCACGTCGAAGTTCTGCGACGTGTGCGGGTCGCCGCTCAAATAGGCCGGTTGCGCGGTATCGATGCGATTCAAGGCACAGCCCGGCGACTTTGTCGTCAGCGAGCGACTACGCCAGCCGCCTGCCGCATCAGGCGGCTTTGCGCTTCTACGCGTGCGCAAACGCGGGTTGACCACACTCGACGTGCAGAACCGGCTGGCGGCCAAGCTCGGCATCGCGAACCAGCACATCGTGTTCCCGGGGCTCAAGGACAAGGACGCCGTCACCACGCAGTACGCGACCGTCGCGCTTGGGCCGGCGCGCCTGGGGCGCGCGGAACAGGTCGCGTGGCCGTCGGTGGTATCCAGCGACAGCGAGTTCAGCGTTGAGTTCGCCGGCTATCGAGAGCGCGCGCTGCAGGCGACCGACCTGGCCGGCAACACATTCACGCTAGTCGTCCGCGATCTGGGGCTGGAAGAGGCGCAGCGGCTGGCGCCGCGCCTGGCTCAACTGACGGAGTTTGGCCTGCCGAACTACTTCGACGAGCAGCGCTTCGGATCGTACACCGGTGAGTCCGGCTTCATCGGCAAGCATATCATGCGCCGCGATGCCGAAGCGGCGGTCAAGACGTATCTCAGCGAGAAGATGGTCGGCGATCCCGAGCGCGTGCGCGTCTTCAAGGAGTTCGCCGCCGCGCACTGGGGCGATTGGCCGGCCCTGATGGAGAAAGCGCCGAAGCCATCCAACTTCCGCAGTGTGCTGACCTATCTGAAAGACCATCCGCAGGACGGCTGGCGCAAAGCGCTCAACTTGATTCCAGCTAACCTGCTGGCGCTATATCTGTCGGCGTATCAATCGTGGCTCTGGAACCTGATTGTCGCGCGCTATTTGCAGACGGAGTTGGCCGGGGCCTCGTTCGCACTGTCCAGCATCCGCGTGGCCGGCCAGGACCTGCCGGTCTACCGCAATCTGCCGGAGAGCCTGCGCGCGAAGCTAGAGCGACTGCTCGTGCCGCTACCCAACCACCAGGCGCGCTGGCCGGACCCGGCGCTCGACGCTGCAGCGACTGCCGTGCTCGCGGCCGAACGGCTGATGCTAAACGACTTCAAGGCACGCATTCTGAAACGCGCGTTTGTCTCGCGCTCGACGCGGCCGCTGGTCGTGCGCCCCGCCGATGCACGCGCCGGCAGCCCTGAAAACGACGAACTGGCCCGGCGCCGCTGGAAGGCGACCGTTGAGTTCACACTGCCGCCAGGCAGCTACGCCACGATCGTGCTCAAGGCTGTTGCGGCATAGGTAATCACCATTCCACCACACCGCCGTATCTGACAGGAGAACACCATGGCATTCCCGATCATGCTCACGTTCGATCTAGACGCCGAATCCGGCGCGCTGGCGTCCGATCCGAGTAACGCAACCCGACCGGGCGTGCTGTCGATCGGCCAGTACGGTCCGCGCGTGGGCGTACATCGCCTTCTGCGCCTGCTGGCGGCCGAGGGCATCCTGGTGACCTTCTTCGTGCCGGGCTGGGTGGTGGATCGGTACCCGGCCGCTATCGAGGCGATCGTCAAGGCCGGCCACGAGATCGGCCATCACGGCTATACGCACACGCCGCCGGCACAATTCCCCGATCGCGCCGCCGAGGAAGCCGAGTTGGTCAAGGGTCTGGAGTCGATCGTGCGCGCCACCGGTCAGCGGCCAACCGGTTACCGGTCGCCCTCGTGGGACTTCTCGCCGCACACATTGTCACTGCTGGAGCAGTACAGCTTTCAGTATTCATCCAACCTGATGGACGACGACGCAGCTTATCGCCACACGCTGGACGGCAAGCCGACCAACCTGGTCGAGCTGCCGATCCAGTGGATGAACGATGATGCCCCGTTCTTCCTGTTCCGGCCGGGCAGCCAGCGGCCGATTCAACCAGCCAGCCACGCCTTTGAGATCTGGACCGAAGAACTGGCTGCGCTGCACGACGAGCCGGGCAAGCTGTTTGTGCTAACGATGCACCCGCAGCTCAGTGGCCGCCCGAGTCGCGTGCGCATGCTGCGACGCTTCATCGCCTTTGCGCGCTCACTCGGCCACGTCGAGTTCCGTCGCTGCGGCGACGTGGCGGCCGAGATCGTGCGCTCGTAAGCCCATGCCGATCGGAGAACACTTGCCATGGCGTTATTCCTGACCGAGCAAGACGTCACCGCCCTGTTGACCATGCCTGACGCGCTGGTATGCGTCGAAGAGGCGTTCCGCGAGCAGGGCCGGGCCGCCGCGCAGAATCTGCCGCGCCGCCGGCTGCGCCCGCCGAAAGGCGTCCTGCACCTGATGGCTGGAGCACTGCCCACGCTCGGCGTCATGGGCTATAAGGCATACAGCACCACGCGCTCCGGCGCCAAGTTTCACGTCATGCTATACTCGACCGACACCGGCGAGTTACTAGCAGCCTGTCGGAGAGGACTGCATTTTGTGGTCGCAGCGCCAATAACGATCTCCAAACCACAAGATGCGGTCAAAAAGACTGGCTCTCCGACAGGCTGCTAGCGGTTATTCAAGCAGACAAGTTGGGACAAATGCGGACAGGAGCTGCCAGCGGCATTGCAACCAAATACATGGCCAACCCGGAAGCCAAGTCGCTGGCAGTGATTGGCACGGGATGGCAGGCTGAATCGCAGATCTTGGCCATCAACGCTGTGCGCGATCTGACCGCAATCCGGGTCTATAGCCGCGATGAGGCCAGGCGCGAAGCATTTGCCAAACGCATGCAGGCGCAGGTCGGCGTGACCGTCACAGCCAGCGTAACGGCTGAAGAAGCGGTACGCGGTGCCGCTATTGTGGCGACGATTACCAGCGCCCGGACGCCCGTCCTGCTTGGCGAATGGCTATCCGATGGCGCGCATGTCAATGCCGCCGGCTCCAACGCCCTGTCTCGGGCAGAAATCGATGATGACGTGGTGCGGCGGGCGCAGTTCATCGCGACCGATTCCAATGAGCAGGCGCGCATCGAAGGCGGCGATCTGATTTCGGCGGTCGAGCGTAATATCATTACATGGGAGCAGGTTCGCGAGTTGGGCGATGTGGTGAGCGGTCGCCTGCGCAGCCGCATGTCGCCCCATGACGTGACGCTCTTCAAGTCGCACGGCATCGCGATCGAAGACATCGCCACAGCGCGCCGCGTGCTGGAACTGGCGCACACCCGCGGCATCGGCCAGGAATTAGCAATCTAGGGAGTTGCGAGGCACACAATGGAACAAGAATCCAAAGCCCAGTTCGGCTGCGCGCTGGCCACCTGCCTGAGCATGGTCGTGATGCTGGCGTGTGCGGCGCTCGTTCTCAGCTTCGGCGCATTGACTGTCCCGGTCACCCGGGTCGCGGCCCCTTCTGTGCCTGCGGTAGCGGCGTCGCCGGCGGCCACAAAAGTTGACCGCATCGCGGTGGTCGGCAACGAGGGTAACATATACACCATGGATCGTGCCGGCGGCGACGTCGTACAGGTCACCAACGATGTGACGCCAACGGCGCGCGGCATGCCGATCCGGCGGTATATGTTCCCGAACTGGTCGCCCGACAGCCGCCAGTTGGCCTTCGTCGGCGTCGCATCCGACGGCAGCGCGCGCATCCTGTCCACCGGCCCGCGCGAGGCGCGGCCGCGCGAATTGTTCGGCAGTCAGGATATGGTACCGATCTATATGTCATGGTCGCCAGACAGCCAACGGATCGCATTCCTGGCGCAGGACGACAACCGCGACATTTCACTGGGATACGTCAACGGCGACGGCAGTGGCGGCGGCGAACTCGGCCAGGGCGCGCCGTTCTACTTCTCGTGGGCGCCCGATTCCGGGTCGCTGATCAGCCACGTGGGCGGCAGCCGCCGCGCCTCAGCCGATGCATTTGTTGGCTCGCACACCTTCGACGGGGCCGACCCGCGCGACCTCAATCTGGCTCCGAGCAACTTCCTGGCGCCGGCGTTCTCGCCCGACGGCCGCGAGGTGCTGACGGCCATCATGGGCGCCACCGAACGCGACAATGCGCTGGTCGCCTCGGACCTGGATGGCAACAACGCGCGCACCCTGGCCAAGTTCGCGGGCATGCTGGCGTTCAACTGGTCGCCGGACGGCAGGCAAATTGCCTATCTGGTGACGCCGAACAATCGGATCGGACAGAATTCGCAGATTCACCTGGTCGATGCGGACGGTCGCAATGACCGCGTCATAGCCGAAGACAGCCCGATTGCGTTCTTCTGGTCGCCGGACGGCACAAAACTCGGCTACATGGCGATAGCCCGCGGCAATGAGGGGCGACTTCTGCCCGTGAGCGCCCCGGCGCAAGCCGCCACGCTGCGCATTGAGTGGAAAGTGTATAACGTGTCCGACGGATCGGTACTGTCGCTGTCGCGCTTCACGCCGTCAGACGACTTCGGCGCGATCATACCGTATTCCGACCAGTACGGCCAGTCGCTGCGCGTCTGGTCGCCCGACAGCACGGCACTGCTGTACTCGGCGCGAGAGCGCGACAATACCACTGCCGTCTATGTCGTCGATGTCGCGAGCGGGCAAGCACGCCGCATCGCGTCCGGCTCGATGGCAGCCTGGTCATGGCAGTAGCAGCGTTTTGACCAGCCGCCTGATTACCCCTAAACTGACTTCGTGCAAAGCGGTCTTCCGAACAATCCATATACGCCGGATCAGCCCATCCGTGATCCGGCTCGCTTTTTCGGCCGCGCCGATACCCTGGCCTGGCTCGCGGCGCGGCTCGACCAGTACGCGCTTGCCGTCGTCCACGGCCCGCCCCGGATCGGGATAACGTCCCTTTTCCTGCAGGCGTGTGCGCAGTTCAGCGAAACCTATCAGGCCACCTACCTCGACCTCACCGACCTGAGCGTGCCGGCCGCGCTTGCGCAGGTTGCGCGCGTCGTATCGCTCGGGGCCGGGCTGCCCGCGACCGAATCAACGGCCGCGCTGCGCCAGGCATTTGCCGACTCCATCCACAACACCGGCCACCAGCCGATTCTGATCGCGCTGGACGGGCTGGCAGGCTGGGATCTGGAGTCCAAGAACGAGTTGCTCAGCGCGCTCGGACTCCTGTGCGCCGGCGACCGGCGCATCCGCTTCGTCCTGAGCTGGGGCCTGCTGGAAGACGACAGCATCAGCAAAGACATGCCATTGCGGCTAGTCGGCCTGACGGAGTCGCTACCGCCCATCGCACAAACACGCCTGGGCGCGATGACGCGGGCGCAGCTCAGCCAGTTGATGACGGAAACCGCCGGATCGCTGCTGAAGTATGACTTCCAGGCGCTCGAGCGCGTCTGGCAGGAGAGCAACGGGCGCCCGCATGTTGCACAGATGGTCGGTTTCGCCGTCTACGACCGGCGCGGCCATGGCGGCCGGGTCGGTGCGCGCACCGTCGAATTGGCGCTGGCCGACGCGGCGGCACGGCTCAATGCGGAGATGAGCGCGGCCTGGGAAGCGCTGACCCGCGAGGAGCAGTTGACGCTCGCGGCGGCCGCCACCGTGCGTGGCGAGCACGGCCTGCTGGCAACCAAAGCGATTGTCCGGGAACTGCACCATAACAACTTCGGAGTTAGCGACGAGTCGGTCCAGGCAGGCATGACGCGCCTCGTACAACTCGACGTGATGGAGCCGGCCGGCGTGGCGGGCTTCCGCTTCAGTTCGGGACTCATGCGCGTATGGGCCGTCAGTTATGCCAACCTGGCGATTGTGACGGGCCGTAGCCGGCGCCTGACGTTTTTCCCCGGCCTGGATTGGTCGACGCGTATCGGCGTGCTGGTCGTGCGTCTGGCGTCGTGGGCACTGCTGGCGGCGTTTTTCGTCTTCCTACTCATGGGCGGCGTGCAACTGGTGCAGGGCATCGCTCCCGCGCCGACCGCCACGCCAACCTCCTCGGCGCCGCCAACACCCACGCGCACCCCGCTGCCGCTACCGTCGCCCACAGCGGTGCCGCGCGACGTGTTCGCGTACATGGGCCGGGCGACTGACAAGGACCGCTGGCGTATCTACACGGCCGGCATCGGCGGCGCGGCGCCGCGCGCGCTGACGAGCGGCATCAGCGACGACCAGTGGCCGGTCTGGTCGCCGGATGGCACGAAAATCGCGTTTGCCTCCAACCGCGACGGCAACTGGGAAGTGTACGTCATGAACGGCGACGGCAGCGAGCAGACGCGCCTGACGCGCACGCGGACAAACAACTGGTCGCCCGCCTGGGCGCCCGACGGCAAGCGCATCGTGTTCGCATCGCTGCGCGACCGCAACTGGGAGATCTACGGCATGGGCACGGACGGCAGCAGCCCGACACGTCTGACTGACGAGCCATCCGAGGATCATGCGCCGGTCTGGTCGCCCGACGGGCGCGTGATTGCGTTCGCGTCGAAGCGCACCGGCAACTACGAAATCTACCTGATGAACCCCGACGGCTCGCAGGTGACGCGCCTGACCGAAACCGCCGCCAACAACGTCTCGCCGGCCTGGGCGCCGGACGGCAAGCGCATCGCGTTCGAGAGCAATCGCGACGGTAACTGGGAGATTTACGCGATGGGCGGCGACGGCTCGGACGCGCGCAACCTGAGTAGCAGCCCATCGGCGGACCAGGCGCCGGCATGGTCGCCGGACGGCGCCATGATCGCTTTCCACTCAAACCGCAGCGGTGCGCCGGCCATTTGGGTCATGCGTGCCGACGGCGGTGACCCGCAAAACTGGACGCCGGGCGGCGGCATGGCGCAGTTCCCGTCCTGGCGCCCGACCATCAAGAGAGCACCATGAAGCTTCCCTTCAACTTCGGACACCGGGGCGCCATGTCGATCGCGCCGGAGAACACGCTCGTATCGCTGGCGGCCGCGCGCGACGCGGGCGCGGACGGCGTCGAATTCGATGTTCAGTTTGCGAAGGACCGCGCGCTCGTCATTATCCACGACGATGCGCTTGAGCGCACGACCAACGGTCACGGGCGCGTTTCGGACTACACGCTGGCGGAACTGCAGGCACTGGACGCCGGCGGGCGCTTCGACGCGCGCTTTGCGGGCGAGCGCATACCGACGCTGGATGAAGTTTTCGCGCTGCCGGGGCGGCCGCTGGCGCTGAACATTGAGATCAAGCTGGAGCCGGCGCTGAAGGAAGACACGGGCCTGGAACAGGCGGTCGTAGATTGCATCCGGCGCAACCGCGCGGAGTCGCGCGTGCTGATCTCGTCGTTCAACTGGCACGCGCTGCGCCGCATCCGCCGGATCGCGCCGGACCTGCGGATCGGGGTGCTATACGCACATCCGATCGATGAGGCAGAGGTCGCCGATCTGCGCGCCGAGGCGATGCACCCGCGCTGGTCGCTGGTGGACGCGGAGTTCGTTCAGCGCGTGCACGCGCGCGGACAGCAGGTCAACGTGTGGACCGTCAACGAAGAAGCGGACATGCGCCGCATGATCGCGCTGGGGATCGACACGCTCATGACGAACTTCCCACAGCGCCTGAAACCGATCCTCGACGACCTGCGCGCTACGCGTCCAGCCTGACGCTGTTCCAGTCCGTAATGACGCGCCGCACCCGGAACTCGGCGATCGTCCAGGGGCGCGACCGGTTGGCCGTACACTCCACGGAGATGTAGCGCGCCGGCTGGCCGTCGAATGTGACGTCGACGGGCCCCAGGTTGCCGCTGTCCGGGCTGGCCGATACGACGGTCCACTGCTGGCCGTCGGCGGAAACTTGGATCAGAAAGCCGCCCGGGTAATCCGCTTGGTCGCCGTTGTCGAGCGCCACGCCGGAAACGGTCTGCACGCGGCCCAGGTCGAGCGTGAACTGCATGCCCGCCTGCTGATTGTCGCCGGAACTCCAGACGGTTTGGCGGTCGTTGTCATACGCCAGCGCCGCACGCACACGGTTGTGGCTGGCAATCGCCTGCCAGGGCAGCGCATCGTGCACCAGCAGCGCCGTGACCGCGGGCGGCTGGGTATCCGATGGTGCGCCTTCGCGCACTACGCGCACAAAGCGCGCCGTGAGCGGTGCGAACGCCGCCACGATTGCCGAGCGCCCGACGGCTCGCTCCAGTACTGACCAGGCCACGCCATCCGTTGATGCCTCGATCCGCACATCGATCGCACGGTCCAATTGCACTGACAGTGCGTCGACTGAACGCATGCCGCCCAGATCGGCCTGCGCCCAGGTCTCGGGCGCACCGGGTTCGCTGATCTGCCAGCGCCGTGCCGCGCTTTCGGATTGCGGGGCGAGCGCCGCCAATGTGGGGGCTGTGCTCGCACGCGCCGCGGCCGGCGCGTCGGTAACGCGCACCGCAAACGTCAACGGCAGCGATGTGCCGGTATCGGCAAACCACGTAACGCCTTCTTCAACCAGGTCCAGCCACAGGTCATAGATGTCGGGGACTTCCGGCACAACGACGGTGACGCCGAAAACCGCTTCCTGGCCGGGCGCCAGATCGCCGGGCAATTCGGTGCGGATGTCCATCGCCACCGGCACCGCCGCCCCACCCTGGAACCAGCGGTAACCGGCATGCACCGGATTGGCGCCGCTCTTCGGCCACGCGCGCGTGCCGTCGTTGCGCACCCGGAACGTCACCACGCGCTGCGCCCCGGCCTCGGCGGAGACAACGAAATCCACGGGCGTGAATGCGGCGCGGTAGGCCGTGTCGGCAGCCGGCGGCGGCAGGTCGGCCATCGCCTTCGGCAGCGGCGCGCCGATCTGCGCGACCTCCACCGTCACGTCAAAGGTACGCCCCTTCAGATCGTAGAACCACGCCAGCCCCTCGGCCACCAGGCTCCACTGCAACCGATAGCGGCCGGGCGTTTCCGGCGCAAAGCCGGTCGCCTGCACCGCCAGTTCGTCGCCGGGCAGCATGTCGGCCGGCAAAGGTGTGCGGATATCCTGCGCGACTGGCACCGGCTGGTTCTTGCCGTCGAACCAGTGGTAGCCCAGCTTGACCGGCGACGCGCCGCCCGCTGCCCAGGTGCGCAGGCCGTCGTTGCGCAGGCGCAGATTGAACACAAACGGCGCGCTCGGCGCGACGACCGGCTGCACATCGCCAAATGTTACCTGATAGTCCTGAATGCCGAGTACCGTCACCGATTTGGCAAGCGCGGGCGAGCCCTGATCCTCGAATGACGTGATGCCCTCTTCGACCATGTCGAAGCGGACGCTCAGCTTGCCTGGCCGATCAGGTGCCAGCAGGTCGATCGTCAGATCAACTACTTCGCCCGGCGCCACGTCCTTCGGCACCGCGACGCGAATGTCCTGGCGCACCAGCACGCGCTGGCTGCGGCGGTCGAACCAGTTGTAGAACAAGCGTACAGGATTCGCGCCCGCTGCGCTCCAGGTCTTCCCGCCATCATTGCGCACATTCACCGTTACGCTGACCGTCTGGTCGATCTTCAGCGTGGCCGGCACCGTCGCCGAGCTCCACGTAGCGTAGTACGGAGGCGCGGTCACGGTGACGGCTTTCGAATATGGCTGCGCGCCGGCGGCGCGAAACTCCGTCACGCCCTCCTCAACCAGATCGAACACCAACGAGTACGCGCCCGGCGAAAACGGCGCCAGCACATTGACGCTGACGGTCGCGGAATCGCCCGTGGCGACATCGCGCGGCAGATTGGCGCGGATCAACTGGCGCACGAGCGTCTCCTGCGTGGAACCGGGCCGGAACCATTTGTAGCCCAGCGTCACTGGATTAGGGCCGGTGGCACGCCAGACTTTGTAACCATCGTTACGCAAAGACAGCACGGCGGCCACGCCGGCGTCGCGCGCGAACGAATCCGGGATCTTCGAACTGATCACGGTGTAGCCATACGCGCTAGCGGGCGAACTACTGGCCGGGCTGCGCACGGTAACGGTGACGTTACGCGGCGCGGAACCGGTATCCGCGAACCAGGTCGCCCCTTCCTCCAGCATGTCGAGCCGCAGCACGTAGGTACCGGATGACGGCGGCGCGATGACCCGCACGTTGGCAATCGACACCGTCTCGCCCGGCGCGATATTGCGCGGCAGCGCGGTGTGTGGGCCGTCGCGGGCCGGGATCTCACGGCCCGCCGCATCGAACCAGCGAAAGCCGATCCGCACCGGCGTCGCACCTGCGCCGTCGGCAGGCCAGACGAAGTTGCCATCGTTGCGCACCGACACCGTGACCTGCGCCTCGGCATCGGCGGCAAACATCACCGGCGCGCTGTCGCTCATGAACGTGGCGCGATAGGTCTTGGCGGGCGCGCCGACCGGCGGGACGACGCGGTAGGCCGCATTGAGCGACGCGTAGAAGTCGGTGACGACCGTGTCTTTGTCCTGGATCGACCACGAATCGCAGCCTTTGTCCCAGCGGAACAGTACCAGCGCCTGAATCGGCTGGTTGCCCGCTGTTGCGTTCCAGTCGTTGATTTCCTTATACGCGGCAGGCACCCAGCCGCGCGTTTCAGCCGGCAGCCAGCCGCCATTGTGGCACGGGTCGGGCGCTTGCGGCGCGGGCTGCGCCTCGGTGATGAACACCGGCAGGCCGCGCTGCGGCGCCGGCACCGCCTGAAGGAAATCGCGGTACGCACGGAAATGGTAGTTGCGATTGTCGAACGGCGGGCTCATCTTCGCCTCGTTCGCAATCAATCCCAGCTGCGCACCGTGCGTGTAGGTGTGCAGCGAAATGCCATCGAGGTTGGAGCCCAGCAGGCCGAGCAGGTCCTGAAAGTATCGAATCCAGTCGCCGGTGGGGTTGCTGGGGTAGGTGGTCTGGTTGTTGTACGGCGCCACCGCGCCCGTGACGACCAGATCGTATTCGTGACCGGGCGCCGAGCGAATCGCGGCCCGGCAGCGCGCGAAGCAGTCGGCGTACATGGTCGGCGTAATCTTGTTCGGTTCCGCCGGCCCGCTCGGCCATTCGGCGGCCAGGTTCATCTCATTGCCGATGATCCAGATGTGGCCGCCTTTGGAGTTGGCCACCCACTGGCGGCAGTGAGCGGCGAACTCGCTGTAACGCGCCGGCGCGGGGATCGTGCCGGCGTCGCCATAGCCCCAGTTCAACCGGGCCAGCACGCCGAAGCCGCGCTGCTCGCTGGCAAGGTAGTTGTTGCCCGAACTGTTTTCGCGTAGCTCTTCGGTATAGAGCACCCAGCCCTGCCGGCCCACACTCTGAACCCGATCCATCCAGGTTCCGGGATCGTGAATGCCGTAGATGAACGGGGGGAAGTTAATGGGCAAGGGCATCGCACACCTCCATTGTGTGTGAGTCCGCGCGTGATCGAACCTGCAACCAGGCCGGCGGCGCACCGTTGCGCAGCGGGTCGCGCTGATTATAGCAATTTTCGGACGGCGGGACAATCGCAAGTGTTTTGGTGATTACCCACATCGTCGTGGATCGCGCGTATCAAGACCTCGCGGGTTTTGAAAACCCGCGAGGTCTGGTGATATGGGTAATCACCAGCAAGTATTCGCACCAGCAGTTCTCAATTTGGCTTTGGCCGGTACTTTCCAATCCTGGCTTGTCATGCGCTGGTGCTCAGGTACTTATCACGCAAGCCGGTTCGACGAGTACGTCGTGCTACCCTCCCCCGACCCCCTCCCAACAAAGTTGGGAGGGGGTCCGATTCGATGGGGATGAGGGGGCAACCTGATGGACAGACTCCAAATTGAGAATTGCTGTATTCGCACAATCTAGTGGTGCTCTGCAACACAAAAGGCCTTCTCGCGAAGGCCTTTTGTGTGTGCCGGGGCATCACCGACGGCGAACGAAGCTACCGCTCGACCTCCGGTGATGCCCCGCGTTTCTGACTACTCATAAGCATCACCTCCTATGTATTTAAGATGGCTGTCCCTGCAACCGAGGTCGGTGATTCCGGTTAGGGATTAGTATGCAACAGTCATACGAGCATGTCAAATCGGAAAATAGCCCATCGGCGGCTAACGGGTCGGCACGACCGTCGCACCGGGCGCCGGCGTTCCGCCCGGCGTGCGCATCTCAGAAACGACCAGATTGGAGAATGCGACAACCGCGCCCGGCTCCCGGCTCTGCACAAAGAAACCGAAGCGCCCGCTGCTGCCGGCCGTGCCGGTCAAGGACAGCGGCAAGTCACGCTCATTGATCGCGAAACCAAAGGTGTCACCATTGGCTCGCACGCGCAGCCGGTTCGTTTGCGCCCCCACCTTGACCGCGCTGAACGTGAGACCGCGCACGGTATACTGGGCGCTCCCATCCTGCTGGGTGAATACCGCCAGCGCGCCGTCCGGCTTCAGCGTGATCGCGTAGTAATGATTGGCGGTGGCCGCCCACACCAGGCCGTATTCCAGCGAACTCGTGCCGGTGATGATACGCGCGTTGACGTCCAGCAGCATCGAGCCGCGCACGCTATCGAAGAGCGCCAGCATCGGTTCCGCTGCCGCCGGCGCCATTTGATATTCACCGTTCGCGCACGTTTGCGATCCGGCGCTGCCGCTGCCTTCTGGCAAACCGCACGCTCCCGAGCGAAACGTGTCGGTCAGGACCACCACGGTCTCCAGCGCGGGCGTGGCCGATGCGCGTGGTGCGGGTGTCGCCGTTGCCGGTCGCGGCGTCGCGGTCGCGACCGCCGTGCGCGCGGCCGCCGCAGTCGGCGGTTGCGCCTGTGTGGGCGCTGCACGCGTCGGGGTCGACGTCGGGTCAGGTAGTGTGGACACCCAGATGATGCAACTCAGCGGGAAGACGCAAAACACGACGAACAGAATCACAATGAGCGTGGCGATCACCGGGCGCAGCCGCTGTCCCACCGTCACCACGTCGGCAGCTGCCTGCTGCCGCCCGCGCTCGAACGCACTGGCCGATTGGCGCTTCAACTCGCTCGCCACCGTTGCCTGCGCCGACTGGACCGTCGCTTGCGTTACGCGACTGATCGCCGGACGGGCCAGCGTGGGCGCGGCCTTTGGCGGCGCGGGCGTGCTTGTCAGCGGCCGGATGCCGATGGTCGAGGCGCGTTTGTCGGCCACCGCCTGCACAACCGTCAACAAGCGCCGCAGCGCGGCCTGTCGCGCAGGGTCGATTGCCATTGCAGCCGGCACGGCCACGGTCGTGCCGGCACCGATTCGCGTATCGCGCTCCTGGCGCGCGCGCAGCATGGTCGAGGCGCGCTCGTCCGCTCCGCGCTGGATGCGCGCCTGCGTGTCGGCGGCCTCGCGCGTCCGGGACTCCTGCCGCTCTCGCCACTCGCTGTCGTACTGCGCCTGGCGCGCCTGGTCTTGTGCTGCTGCGGCCGCGCGCCGCCGAGACTCGATCTGCTCGGCCCGGCTGGCGGTCGATGGCGCCGGCGTGGACGCTGCCGTAGCCGGCGCAACCGCATCCGGCTTCACCAGTTGTCGCCACGCTGCCAGAAAATCGGCAATCGACGTAAAACGCTGTGTCGCGTCAGGTGAAGCAGCCCGCGAAACAAACTGCGTGTAGTTGTCGGAGGCGGCGCTCTGGATCGCCGGCGGCAACCGATCGAGCCACGGCTTCAGCAACTGTCCGACCGGACTGTCGGGCGCGTCGATCGCGTGCCCCGCCAATAGCGCCAGCATGACGCCGCCGAGCATCAGCAGATCGCGCTGGCGGCCGTCGCTCGCGCTGCCGGCGGCCGGCAGCAGGCCGGACGCGAAGTCGGTCAGCACGGCCTTGCCGCTGCGATCGATAATTATCTTGTCGAGCGCCACTGCGCCGCTCACGATGCCATGCTCGTGGGCGTATTGCAGCGCACCGCCAATCTGCTCGACTATGCGCGTGATTTCGGCGGGCGTCAGCGAGCCTTGCTGCAGGCGCTGCGCCAACGTCGTGCCTTCGATCAACGGCATGGCCAGGTAGTGGATGCCGTCGATGTCGCCTGCATCGTGGATGTCCAGAATGCTCGGATGGGCGAGGTCGAGCAGCGCCAGCACCGCCGCATTGAAACGAGATGCCGAGGCCGCGTCGCGTGTGGCCAGCACCTTGAGCGCAACGTCGCGCCCGATCGACGCATCATACGCGCGATACGTCTCGATCGGACCGGACGACGCGTCCAGATTAATGATGGTGTAGCGGCCGAAGCTCTGTCCCGCTTCCAGAACGCTCATGTCATGCCCCTAGAGGTCGAGGCGGCTGGCGATGTCGCTGTGACGGCTGGTCGCCGGTGACTCGCGAGAAGTTATGGCGAGCACACTGCACTGGCGCAACTGCTGATCAGGCCAGCGGCCCAGGATGAAGAACAGTTCCCTCACGGAACGCGCGCCCCTTTGCCTAGTTTGACTATAGCCGAGCCATTCCGTGGTGTCAACCGCGACAGGCGCACTATTCGCACAATACGGTTCGCGGTGCCGGCAAAGCCACCGGGCGCACATCGCTGCGCGCCCGGTGCTGGATTACCCTGTTGCCTAACTCGCGTCGCTGAGCTACAAGACACCGTAACGATTGAAAACGTCGCGCAGGTAGCCGCCGTTCTCCAGCGCCGCGCGCGACGCGCTCTCCTGGCGCACCTTGTGCACTGCCTCGGCGATCACTTGCTCCGCAATGGCCGCCGGCACGACGACCACGCCGTCCACATCGCCGAAGACCACGTCGCCGCGCGTGCACGGCACGCCGCCGACCTCGACCGGCGTGTCATACTCGAATACGATGCTGCGCCCTTTCGAGTCAACCGGGCGCATGCCGGCGGCAAAGACCGGGAAGCCCATCTGCACGATGCGCCGTACGTCGCGCACGTAGCCGTCGGTTACGCAGCCGCGCGCGCCGCGCGCCCGCGCCGCCGTCGAAAGTAGTTCGCCCCACAAGCCGGTGCGCGTCGAGCGGTTGGTGCAGGCAACCACCACATCATCGGTCAGCAGCGAATCGACAAACGCGATCTCCTGGTCGTAGCAGTCGTCGCGCACGCGGTAGACGTCCACCGAGAGCACCGGCCGCACGGTTCCGGCCACGACCATCTCGGCATTGACGGGCCGAATATCCCCGCTCATCGTCTGGTGGCGGTAGCCCAGGTGATCGAGCACATCGCTAATCACGCCGCTGTATAGTTCGGCCTGAACGGCCTTGAAGTCAAGCATGAAACCGGCAGTGCCTCCTGTCTGTACGGAAAAGTGCCCGCATGCTATTCGAATCCAACGCGCGGTCCAATGACGTTAGCCCTCGTACGCCAGCACCTCGCGCACTGTCAGGTGCGATGCGCTCCAGGCCGGCATAAAGCTGGCTACCGCCGAAATCACCACCACGAGCGCAAGCCAGAGCACCGCCCCGTTCACCGAATACACGAATTCCAGTGGCGTCTGTAGCATCGACATGCCCGCCGCCGACGCCAGCGCGCTGCCGAGCGGATAGGCCAGCGCGGCGCTGAACGCCCACGACAGCACGCCAATCAGCACGCCCTCGAAGATCACGATGCGCTGAATGGTGCCGTTCGACGCGCCGATGGCGCGCAGCACGCCGATCTCGCGCGTGCGGTCGAGCACGTTGAGACTCATGGTGCCCATCAAACCCAGCGCCCCGACAGTCGCCATCAACACGGTCATTTCCATCAACATCGTAAACAGGATGGTGAACAGCGTGCCGATGCGGTCGCGAGCGGAGGCGTTCGTCTGAATCGAGCCGACGCCGATGCCCGCATCATCGAACACGCTCTTGAGCGCATCGCCGGCGCGCAGTTGGTATGCGGGGTCGTGCCGGTCGGTCACGGCAAACAGCATGCCGGCGCGCCCGCTGCTGTAGCGCGTGCTATCGCCACGCGCTGCTGCTGACCGCCGGACAGCGCGGTCGGCAGCTTGTCGGCATGCTCGGCCAGTTCCATGCGCTCGAGCAGACGCATGGCGCGGCCAAAACGCTCGCGCAGCGGGTACGCGCCGCACAAATCCATCGGCAGCATGACATTCTCGACCACGGTCAGTGTCGGCAGCAACTGGAAGAACTGAAAGACGATGCCAAGGTTGCGCCCGCGCCAAACCGCCATCTGGCCTTCGTCGAGGCGGTGCACGGCGGCCCCATTCATCCAGACTTCGCCGGTGGTCGGTCGGTCGATGCCGGCGACCATATTGAGCAGGGTGGACTTGCCCGAGCCGGATTTGCCGATGATGGCGATGAACTCGCCGCGCTCAACATGCAGGTCAATACCCTTGAGCGCCGTAAAGCGGCCGGCAGGCGACTCGAACGACTTGACGACCTGCCGCAGTTCAATCAGCGGCGTGGCAGGAAGCGAATCCACGGGACGGTTGCGGGCGAACAGTCTGCGAAACATGAACGCCTCCCGGATTGTTCATTCTGGCACGGCTTGACCACAATCGGAGCCAAGCGCCGTTTTGATCATACCAAGGCGAGCGGATGTGTGTCAGAGGTCAATTATCTCTATCTGCGAGTGACATGTGACAGCCGCCCGGCGCGGCACGGGAAGCTACGCTCCTGCCCTGCGTTCCTGCCAGACGTATGCGGCGCCCAGTGCGGCCAGCAGCGACGCCAGCACAATCGGGAACGGCAACGCCAGCATCCGATCCCACCTGACTTCCGAGATGAATACCAGGTACGACACGAGCACCAAAGCATACCACAGCAGGTTCATCTGCATACCGAATTTCACTTCCTCCCAATCGTCACGCGCCGCCAGCGTCACGGACCAAATGCAAAACGCAATCAGGAAACCGGCTGCCACACGCGCCGTGACGGGCGCGAGGTCCCAGGGCCAAATATTGGCCAGCGCCGCCGGGCTGACAAACATCATGCCTCCCGCACCGCCCAGGACGATCGCCTGCGCCGCCAGAAGAAAGCGAAGCCCGCCCGCAAGCGGGTTCGGCTTTTCGATACGAGGTAGCACATGCTTCTCGGCTTCGCGGTACAGTAGCACCATCCAGATCGGCTCCTCAAGATACAGGAACAGCCAGATCCAGCCTGTCGGGAGGTCAAAGCGGAACTTGTCGGGGTGCAGGAATGTGGTCGTCAATAGCACCATCGAGAACGCGAAATTGCCGGCAAACATATAACGCAACCGCCGCCACGACATGCCGCGAAAGACGCTTCCGAAGAAGCCGGACCGGTAGATCAATGAAAAGGCGATGAATACCTGGCTCATGCGCACGGGCACCGCCCATGCAAAACCATCGACCGCCCATGACGGCACGAACAAGAGCAGGATGATCGAGACGATTCCCGGAACCCAATTCGTGAGGCTCCAAAGCTTCCACTGGAGCGGATTGGTGGCCATGTCTTTCTCCCTCCCAGGATGGTGTGACGCGCAACAATACCGGTTGGACCGCCATGATGTGGGGGTTGTGTCGATCGACCTCCTCATTTGACGGGCGGCATAGCCCGAATGGCCATGCCATGTGACGATGTTACGCCATCAGACTCAGGGTGTCAAGGCAGATTGCAGCAATTCTCAATTTGGAGTCTGTCCACCCGGTTGCCCCCTCATCCCCCTGGCCCCTGCTCCCCCGCGCGCGCGGGGGAGCAGGGGAAAAGCTAACGGGGAGGGCAATGCCGCTTTCTTGTCGAGCCAGCTTGCGTGACAAGCACCAGGGGGGGCCAGTTCATAGCAAGCCGGCATTGGAAAGTACCCGTCCAAAGCCAAAATGAGAATTGCTGGGCACATTGGCGTCTGGCTCCATGATGCGGTACAATTCCGCATCGCCCATCGCACGTCACGAACTGGAGGCTGCATGGCAAACCGCAAAGTCGTCGTGACCGGCGCCGCCGGTTATATCTTCTCACGAATGATCAACACGTTCCGCGAGCGATACGATCTCGTGCTCCTCGACGTCTCCCGCCGCGCGCGCACCGGCGTCGAGATCGCGGACATCGAGCTGGTCGACCTGACCGACCGAAACCGCGACGCCTACCGCGCCTATTTCCGCGGCGCCGATGCCGTGCTGCACTGCGCGTTCGTTGGACGCACCGGCGGCGCCTTCGTATCCGGCGACACGCCGGCCGCGCGGTCACAGAAGTTCCAGAACGAGTTCGCCAACGTGCAAATGGCGTTCAATGTGTTCCAGACTGCGGTCGAGGAAGGCGTGCGCCGCGTTGTCGTCTGCTCCAGCAACCACGCCGCCGATTGGTACGAGCGGCTGATCTGGAGCGACCGCTGGGACTACGTGGACGAGACAATGAAGACGTACTCCGACAACTACTACGGGTGGGCGAAAGAAGCATACGAAGATCTCGGCTTCGTCTTCGCGACCGGCGTCGAGAATGGCGGGCAGCGGCTCGAGAATGTCCATCTGCGCATCGGCGGTCCGCGCGAAACCGACGTGGACGAATGCGATGTGCGCGACCTGAAGAAGCTCCATCGCGCGCTCGGCGCGTACCTGAGCGCGCGCGATCAGAACCAACTGGCGATCAAGTCGATCGAAGCTCCGGATATCCGCGACGAGCACGGGGTTCCATTCCAAATCTTCTACGGGGTCAGCGACAACGACCACAACTTCTGGAGCATCGCCAACGCCCGCCGCGTGATCGGCTACTCGCCTGAAGACAACAGCGCCGTCAAATTCGCGGACAAGATCGCGGCGATCATGCGCGAAGCCAATCGCGTACAGTACGGTTAGCGTGAGGAATACGATGAGCAATCGCCTTCGCCGCAAACTTGCGCTGGTTGCTGTCGTCGTGTGCTCGCTCTGGGCGGTATTCGCCTTGCACACAGCTCTGGCAGCGCCGTCCAAAGAGCCGGCCGCCACCCGCACCTATCCCGGTGTTGCGCCGTGCGACACGACGATCCAGTCGTGCATCAACGGCTCGAATGCCGGCGACAGTATCAATATCGCCGCGGGTACCTACACGCAGAGTTTCAACCTGAACAAGACCGTCAATCTGCTCGGCGCAGGCGCGAGCCAAACCATTCTCGTCGCCCAGCCGTACCAACGCGTGATGACCGTGACGCTCGGCTTAACTCAGACGGTCGTTATTTCCGGTCTCACGTTTGCTGGCGGCAATGTGCTGACCGCGACCTACCCGCTTTACCCCAATTTCGGCGGCGGTGCGCTCGTGCAGTCGGCTTCGTCCGGCTTGTTCGTGTCGTATGATGCACATGCGGTCTTTAACGGCGTTGCCTTTCGCGACAACAAGGCGTACATCGCCGGCGGCTTATACAGCACGCTTGAAGTAAGCGTGACCATTACCGCCAGCCAATTCATCAGCAACGTGGCGCTCGACGCCGGCGGCCTGTGGATTGAAGGCCATGCCGACATCGACGGGACTGACTTCGTGGGCAATAGCAGCGGCGGCGCGCTGATAGGGCGGGGGCGGGTCAACCACAGCCGCTTTGAGCGCAATACGTCGGCGTCGGCGGGCGGACTCTCCGTGTTTTACGAGGTCGCGCTGACCGATACGGACTTTATCTCGAACACGGGGATGAACGGCGGCGGCGCGAACCTGGGCGGCCTGGCGAGCTTGTCGAATGTGCGCTTCCTGGGCAACCGCGCCAGCGGCTTGGGGGGCGCGGCCTACTTCGTCGAGGGCGCGACCATTAGCAACTCCCTCGCCGCCGGCAACATGGCCGCCGATGGCGGCGCGTTCTTCTTTTCCAACATCAGCGGGAAAGCGTTGGTGCAGAACAGCGTCTTGAGCGGCAATGTGGCGACCACCACGTTCGGCGCGGACGGCATCGTCTTCGGCTATGCGCGCGCGCCCACACAGTCCGTCGATCTGGTGGCCAACACAATAATCACTGCGGACGCCGCTGGCTCGGGCCGCGCGCTGGTATCCGGCCTGGGTCGGGCGCTGCAGGTGAGCAATACCACGTTCAGCGGCTTCGACACCAACCAGGTATCGCTGGGTGCGCAGGCGCTCTTGACGACCACCGGCCTCATTACCAGCGGGACGCCGATCACATGCCCGTCTATCATCACCCATACACGTCTAGTCACGGTGTGGTATGGCACGGTGTATTCGCGGGGCGTGCCGCTGCTGAACCGCGCGAGCGCAGACAGCCGTCTGAGCGGTACGCCATTGGCATTTACCTACTACGCCCACAGTGCGGTAACGCCGCTGCTCGTGCCGTGGTGGGATGCGCCACTGGCTGACATTGAATGGTTGGCCGAAGCATCGGATAATCTGGATGCCGAGCGCAACCTGCGCTCGCTGCTGGCCTCTCCGCTGCTGCCCGTACCGGCAGCCAATGTCCGGTTCGACGCGCCGATCGATCGCGGTACGGATAGGTACGTCATTGCAAGTTGGACGACATTCAATAATCCTGACTGTAGTCTCCAATTGGATAATGTCGGTTTGGCCCAAATCCATTATTTCGAGCTGAATGCGCGCATCGTGGAATATCGGTATTTGCCAGTCGTCGTGAGGTAAAACGGACAGCGGCGGGGGCATTAAGCCGCACCCGCCTTGCGGGGGCTTGCCGCCCCCTGCACCCCGCAAACGGGAAAATCCCACCGCAGAACGGTGGGGGTTTTGTCGGGATATGAGCAGGTGCCTGGCGGTGAAACCCGCCGGACCCGGCCAGCAATTCTCATTTTGGAGTCGGCCGCCAGTATGCCCCCTCATCCCCTGGCCCCTTCTCCCCCGCGCGCGGGGGAAAAGCTAACGGGGAGGTGCGCGGCGGCGCAGCCGCCGCGCACCTCTGACAAGCCGGCATTGGACAGTACGCGTCCAAAGCCAAATTGAGAATTGCTGGACCCGGCATACCATCTTGACAACGCCCGGCCAATCGATTATACCCATAGCAGGCAATGGACCGCGGCACAGCGCCGCTGCGCATGCGTTACTCCAATGGAGGAGCTGATGCTTCGCTCACGATTCATCCTGGCGGTGTTCGCCGTAGCGCTCGTCCTGCTCACGGCCTGCCTGCCCGGCGGCACGTCCGTGCCCACTATACCGCCCCGGCCGCTGGCGTCACCCACCCCGTCCGCCGTGGCGTCGCCTACCGCAAGCCCGGCGCCAGCGCCAACCATCGTCGTCAACCCGCCCGGCACGCCCGTGCCCGGCGCGGCGCGCCTCGCCGGCCTCGTGTGGCACGACCTATGCGCCACCTCCGCCTCGATGCCTCCGGTGCCGACCGCCGGTTGTGTCGGCAATGCGGCAAGCGGCTATCACGGCAACGGGATCATCGATCCCGGCGAGCCCGGCATTGCCTCGGTTCAGGTCGGACTGGGCGCGGGCGATTGCCCGTCATCCGGGCTGGCCGCGGCATCCACGGACGCCGACGGTCGCTATGCGTTCGCCGGCATGGCACCCGGCAAGTATTGCGTGACGATCAATGCAACTGTCGCGCCCAACGCGGCCGTGCTGATGCCGGGACAGTGGACGCTGCCGCAGGCCGCGGAACGCGCCACTTACGCCGTGACGCTTGGCGCGGGCGAACAACGCAACGATCTGAATTTTGGCTGGGACTACCAGAACCTGCCCGCACCGCCCACCACGGACAACACATGCACGTACAAAGCGCTGTACATCGCCGATGTGACGGTGCCCGACAACAGCGTCTATGCGCCCGGCGCGGCGTTCACGAAGACGTGGCGCGTGCGCAACGACGGCACCTGCACATGGGGTCCCGGCCAGGCGATGCACACCTTGAAATTCACCGGCGGCAGCCGCATGAGCGCACCCGAAACCGTGCAGTTGTCCGGCGAGGTCAAGCCGGGCAAGACGACCGACATCAGCGTACCATTCACGGCCCCGGGCACCGCCGGCACGTACCGCAGCGAGTGGAAACTGGTCGACGACGCGGGCAAGGTCGTTGGCTTCGGCGTGGGCAATAGCCCGATCTATGTGCTGATCGTCGTGCGAGCCGCCACCACGGCGCCGACGCGCATCAACTTCGCGACGGGCGCAACCGAGGCTACGGTCAACGGCACCGCCACGTACCCCAACCGGCCAAGCTATCTGCTGCGCGCGCAGGCCGGACAGCAGATGATCGTTACCATCACCTCTCCGGCCAACGCGACTAACTTCGCGGTCGTCGGCGTTACCGATGGGCAGCCGTACAAACGCGTGGAGAACGAGTCGCGCTGTTGGGCAGGCACGTTGACCACGACGCAAGACTACCGCATCGATGTGGCCGTGCTGCCCGACGCAGGCAGTTCGACATATTCACTGAAGGTGATTGTGCTACCGCCCGCACAGGCGAACCCGTCGCCCTGCGGCGGCATGTAGGCCAGAGCATCGCTCGCAATGCAAAACCCGCCACGGGATGAATCCCCGTGGCGGGTTATCTTTGTCCTGGCGGATGGCACCTGGCTTAGCGACGGAACTTATCGCCGTGCTCGGCAATCCAGACACGCAACTGTCCGCGATTGGTCAATCCGACCGCCAGATAGATGTGCCGCAGATATGAGTCGAATGAAGCGCGCTGCAACGACAGGATTTCACCGATGCGCATATCACTGTACCCGCGCGCCATCAATGTCAGAATGTCGCATTCGGTATAGGAGAGACGCGACTGAAGCTCCTGCATCGGATCGAGCGCGGATGCCGCATCGAGCGCGCGGAAGTACTCGTAGTGCTGGGCGAACCGGTAGATCAGCGAGCCGACGAGGCCGACAGCGAGCGCCCATACCGCGACAAGCGCGGAAGTTACAGCTGCGCCCAGGGAGCGCAGCCCGCTGGACAGCCCAAAGGAGCGCGAGACACCGGGGCCGCCCCAAGGGCGGCTAACCAGATGTGCGCCGGCGGCCGCGCTGTCGAAGCGTTGTGGCTCGGCTTCGGGTACGTTCGCGTTGTTGGGTTTCGATGTCATGTGTCCCTCCTGCACCTTGTCCGCTTGCATAGACCATGCTCACGTTCATCTTAAGTCTACCCCACTCGCCGTGATTGTCAACTCGAAACCAGCCCATGAACCGCATCCAACTCCCTCAACCCCACGATGGATTCGCGCCCGAACGCCGACGGTCAGCGTTCCTTTACCGCGATGCCGGCCAGTTGCTCAAACACCTTGACCACGGCGGCGTCATCTTCACGGCCGTGTCCGGCTGCGGCGGCCATCAGGAATAGCTGATGCGCCGCGGCCGCGAGCGGTAGCGGGAAGCGCTTCTCGCGCGCCGTGTCAAGCACAATGCCCAGGTCCTTCACGAAGATGTCGACGGCGCTGCGCGGCGTGAAGTCGCCTTCCAGCATGTGCGGCACCCGATTCTCGAACATCCACGACGACCCCGCGCTCTTGGAGATCACATCGTACAGCATGCGCGGGTCCACTCCGGCGCGCACCCCAAACGCCATCGCCTCCGCCGAGACCGCGATATGCACGCCAGCCAGCAGTTGGTTGATCATCTTGACCGTCGAACCCTGGCCACACGTGTCGCCGAGGCGGAATACGTTCTCGGCAAGCGCCGCCAGAACTCGCTCGGCCCCGGCAAAAGCAGCCGCCGAGCCGGAAGCCATGACGCTCAAGCGCCCCTCGGCCGCGCGGGCGACCCCTCCGCTGACGGGTGCGTCGAGCATTTCGACGGTCTGCGCACGCAAACGGTCTGCGGTCTCGCGCGCGAACGCGGGCCGCACCGTGCTGCACAGCATCACCACGCTTCCTGCCGCGAGCACGCTTGCGGCCCCCTGCGCGCCGAACAGCGCGGCCTCGGCCTGCTCCGCATTCACGACGATGACGATGCAGACACTCGCGCCGCGCACCGCATCCGCCGCAGACTCCGCCCCAACGCCACCACGCCCGACAAACGCTTCGCGCGCCGCTGCACTGACATCGAAGCCCAGCACGCGGAAGCCGGCGCGCAGCAGGCTTTGCGCCATGCCGCTGCCCATTGCCCCCAGGCCAATCAGCGCAACCGTGTTTTGCGTTTCTGGATTCATGGATGTCATTCGGCGCCAGCTTCGCGAACGATCTGATCGATAACGGCCAGCGCCTGCTCGATGTCGCCGTGCGACACGTCGAGGTGCGTCACCGCGCGGATGCGCGTGCCGAAGTCTCCCATGCGCACGCCGCGTGACTGCGCTCTGGCGACCAGGTCACTCGGCGTCAATCGCGGGCTGCGCGGGCTGAAGAACACGATGTTGGTGTCCGGGATCGGGTTTTCGACGCTTATGCCGTCCATCTGCGCCAGGCCGCCCGCCAGCAACCGCGCGTTGGCGTGGTCGTCGGCCAACCGTTCGATGTGATGCTCCAGCGCATAGATGCATCCAGCGGCCATCATGCCCGCCTGGCGCATCGCGCCGCCCATCATATGTTTGTAGCGACGGGCCTGGGCGATGAAGTCGCGCGAGCCGGCCAGCGCCGCGCCCAACGGTGCGCCGAGCCCTTTGGTGAAGTCGATCCATGCCGAATCGCAGCCAGCCGCGTAGTCACGCGCCGGCACACCGGTTGCGACCACCGCATTCAGCAGCCGCGCGCCGTCCATATGCGTTGACAGCCCGTGCTCATGCGCGACCCGGCACACGGCGTCCATCTGCGCGAGCGGCCAGATAGTGCCGCCAGCGAAGTTGTGCGTCTGCTCAAGGCAGACGAGCCTAGAGGGCGGAACATACACTGACCCGGACGTGATCACGGCCGCCAGTTGCTCGGCGGTGAATCGCCCGCGATCGCCGTCCAGCATCTCCACCATGACACCGGAGTTGAAGGCCGGCCCCCCGCCTTCCGAACGGATCACGTGCCCCATCTTGTCGGCAATGATCACGTCGCCCGGGCGTGTATGCGTCTTGACCGCAATCTGGTTGCACATCGTGCCACTGGGCAGAAAGAGCGCAGCCTCCTTGCCCAATAGGTCGGCCGCCATTTCGAGCAGCCGGTTCACGGTCGGGTCTTCATTTTTCTGCTCGTCGCCGACTTCAGCGACCGCAATTACGGCACGCATCGCCGGCGTCGGCTTAGTCAAGGTATCGCTGTATAGGTCAATCACGGCGGAGCGCTCCTCTGATGAAATGGGGCGGCCCTGCCGGAGTCGTTTCTCCGTGCAGAGCCGCCATTTGTGTATGGATACATGGTTTGCCTATGCGTCACACAGCCATCAGCACATCAACCAGTGCGCGCAACTCTTTCTGAACGTCCGCAAGCGGTATGACGCGCGCGGTCGTCTCCTTGCGCAGCTTGACCTCGGCGCCGCCCGCCTTCACCGAGCGCGGGCTGAGCGTCAGCCGAATCGGGATGCCGACCAGATCGGCGTCATTGAACTTCACGCCGGCCTGCGCCTCTTCGCGGTCGTCAAACAGCACGTCGAATCCGCCGGCTTGCAGATCGCGGTACATCGCCTCGGCGGCCTCGCGCATGGCGGCATCGTTCAGGCCCAGCCCGACCAGGTGCACTTGGAACGGCGCGATCGGCATCGGCCAGATGATGCCCTTGTCGTCGTGGTGCTGCTCGACCGCCGCCGCCATGAGGCGTCCCGAGCCAATGCCGTAGCAGCCCATGATGATTGGCTTCTCGACGCCATCCTTGTCCAGGAAGTAGGCGTGCATCGACTCGGTATACTTTGTCCCCAACTTGAAGATGTGGCCCACCTCGATGCCGCGCGCAAAGCCGAGCGAGCCGTTGCACACTGGGCAGCGGTCGCCTTCCTGCACATTGCTCAGGTCGTAGAATCGCTCGAATTTCAGGTCGCGGCCAACGTTGGCGTTTGTGACGTGATAGCCTTCCTTGTTGGCGCCCGCGACGAAGTTACCACCCCACAGCACCGACTCGTCAGCGTACACCGTGACGCCGGACAGCCCGAGCGGCGACGCGTAGCCTTCGACGGCACCGGAGGCCCGGATCTCTTCCGGCAGCGCCGGGCGGAACTTGTCAGTGCCGAACACGCGTGGCAGCTTAAAGTCGTTGACCATCCGGTCGCCGCGCAGCACGATCATCACCAATTCCTCGTCGACCATGTACAGCATGCTCTTGAGCGTCTGCGCCGGCGACACGCCGACGAACTGGGCGACGTCTTCGATGGTCTGCATGTGCGGTGTGGCCACCTCGATCATCGGCTGCGGCGCCGGCATCACGACTGCCTGCGTGGCGCAGCGCGCCGTTTCCAGATTGGCGGCGTAGTCGTTATGCTCGCAGCGCACAATCGTGTTCTCGCCGCTTTCGGCGATCAGGACGAACTCGTGCGAGCCGGTGCCGCCCATCATGCCGCTGTCGGCCTCGATGCGGACCGCATCCAGCCCGGCGCGCTTGAAGATGGCCACGTAGGCGTCCGACATGCGCGGGTAGTACGCATCCAGATCGTCGTACGTCGCGTGCAGGGAGTAGGCGTCCTTCATGGTGAATTCACGCACGCGGATCAGGCCGCCGCGCGGGCGCGGCTCGTCGCGGAACTTGGTCTGAATCTGGTAGACCATCTGCGGCAACTGGCGATACGAAGCGATCTCCTTGCGCGCGATATCGGTGACCACTTCCTCATGCGTCATGGCGAAGACCATGTCGCGCTCGGCGCGGTCGCGGAAGCGGAGCATCTCCGGACCGATGGCGTACCAGCGGCCGGTCTCCTGCCAGATTTCGGCCGGGTGCACGACCGGCAGGATCAGTTCCTGGCCCTCGATGCGGTCCATCTCCTCGCGCATGATCCGCTCGATCTTTTTCACCACGCGCGTGCCGAGCGTCAACTGAGAGAAGATGCCCGACGCGAGCGGCCGCACGTAGCCGGCGCGCATCAACAGGTTGTGCGACACGAGTTCCGCGTCGGCGGGCGCTTCGCGCAGTGTGCGGGCAAACAGTTTAGAGAATCGCATAATGGTCCTCGGTCATGTGGAAATAAAAAAGCCAGCGCCCCTTGGTCTGGAGAGCGCTGGCTGTCAACCGCTTTTGTTCAGCCGCAAATCGCCTATCCAGACTGATGGCCTGGCAACGGGGACGGGCGGCGCGGGAACGTTCCGAACGATCGAAACATGGCTACCAGTATAGCACAGATCAGCCGCGCAGAAAAATGACCGCGAAGAACAGCGCGCCGGCGATGACACGGTAGACCGCAAACGCATTCATCGAGCGGCGCGACAGGAACGCGAGCAGCCAGTGGATACTGGCAAACCCGACAATGGCCGCGGCGATGAAGCCGGCGGTCATGGCTGGCAGGTACTGGGCAAAGTCCCGGGCTTTCAGCAATTCGCGCATAGCCAGCACACTAGCGCCGACGAGCGCCGGCACCGACATTAGGAAGCTGAAGCGCGCGGCCGCCGAGCGGTCAATGTCGCGCAGCAACGCGCCGGAGATCGATGCGCCGGAACGCGACACGCCCGGAATCAACGCGACCGCCTGCGCAACGCCGACGACCAGCGCATCCAGCCAGTTGAGCGCGTTCAGTGGCCGGGTGCGCTTGCCGATGCGCTCGCTGAACCAGAGGATCGCCGAGGCGGCCACCAGCACGCCGGCCACCACGAGCGGCTGCTCGTGCAGTGCTTCAATCGCGTTTTTGAACAGCAGGCCGACGACCACGGCGGGCACCGTCGCCAGCACCACCAACCAGCCCAGGCGCGCATCGTCTCCTTCGAACGGCTTGCCAGCGCGTAGCCCGACAAGCACGCCCAGCGCGATCCGCCAGAGGTCGCGCCAGAAGTACACGATCACGGCCGCCGTCGTGCCGAGCTGTATCAGCACATTGAACGCAAAATCGATGTTGTCGGGGAAGTGCCAGCCCATCAGCTTCTGCACCAGAATCAGGTGTGCGGTTGACGAGACGGGAATGAACTCAGTTAATCCCTGCACAACGCCCAGAATAATCGCCTGAAGCAAATCCATGGTTGTCGTCCATAAACCCAGTGTCGCGCCATCTTCAACGCATCCGCTATTCTATCACAGGATTGGCGCGCTCACGGGTAGCGCGTCGGGTGGTACGCCCAGCGTCGGTCACTCGGGCACACGGCCCGGTTGAGTTTTCCAGCGCATGACGCTAAACTGTTCTAAGCAAACAAATCGTTCGGAGTGGGCCCGCAATGAACAATACACCGACTGTCCATTCATTCTACCAGCGCGTGCGTTATGCCGAGACCGATGCAATGGGCATTGTCTGGCATGGCAGCTATCTGCTCTGGTTCGAGGTCGCCCGTGTGGAGGCACTGCGCGCCATGGGCTATCCATACGCCCGGCTCGAACAGGAAGGCTACGGCCTGCCGGTGACCGAGGCGCACCTGCGCTACGGCCAGTCGGCACGGTTCGACGACGAGCTCAAGATCGACGTGTGGGTCGAGGATGTCAAATCGCGCAAGTTCCGGCTCGGCTATCGCGTAAGCCATGCGCGCACCGGCGTCGAGTTCGTCACCGGCGCCACCGAGCACGTCTGCTGGCGCGGCGGAACGATTGCCGTGATGCCGCGCGAACTGCGTGAGAAGTTTGAGTCGCTGATGAACGGCCCGGCCGGGCTTTAGCCTTCCGGCCAGCCCAGCGAGCGCAGATAAGCGCGATCATCGTCGCTTAGTGCCGCACCGCGCAGCAGGTCGGGCCGCCGCTCCAGCGTGCGGCGCAGCGATTCGCGACGGCGCCATTTGGCGACCTCACCGTGATGGCCGGACAGCAGCACATCCGGCACCGGCCAGCCGCGGAACTCGGCCGGGCGGGTGTAGTGCGGACCTTCGAGCAGTCCCTCGGCATGCGAGTCCTTCGCCGGCGCGTCCGGGTCGCCCAGCGCGCCGGGCTGCAGGCGCGTCACGGCATCCACGATGACCATCGCCGGAATCTCGCCGCCCGACAGCACGTAGTCGCCGATGGAGATGTCGTCGGCGGCCAGGTGCTCACGCACGCGCTCATCCACGCCCTCGTAGCGCCCGCACAGCAGGCCGATGCGCGGCCGCGCGGCCAGTTCGCGCGCCACGGCCTGCGTGAACGGCCGGCCCTGTGGCGACGTCAACAGCAGGTAGCGCTCGGCGGACGGCAGGTCGCCCCAAACACTTTCCACGCAGGCGAAGATCGGCCCGGGCTTCATGATCATTCCGCCGCCGCCGCCGTACGGAACATCGTCTGCCGTGTGATGGCGGTCGGTCGTGTGCGCGCGGATGTCGTGCAGTGCGATCGAGACCAGCCCGGCGCTTACTGCGCGCTGGATGATGCTGTCGGAGAACGCGCCCGCGAACATGCCGGGGAACAACGTAAAGATATCGAAGTGCATGGCGGCATTGTAGCGTCAATTGCGCGCCGGGGCAATCGGCGCGCGCCACTTTCAGCAATTCTCATTTTGGAGTCGGCTGCCAATATGCCCCCTCATCCCCTGCCCCTTCTCCCCCGCGCGCACGGGGGAGAAGGGGAAAAGCTAACGGGGATTGGCGCGGCGGCTGCGCCGCCGCGCCAATCCCCTAAGACTCCCGCCCCCTCCCGACTTCGTTGGGAGGGGGTCAGGGGGAGGGCAGCGCCACTTTTTCGGCGGGCCAGCTTGCGTGACAAGCGCCTGAGAACCAGCGCATCGCAAGCGGCATTGGAAAGTACCCGTACAAAGCCAAATTGAGAATTGCTGCGCCACTTTGGGCGCGGCATGTTGTGCCTTATAATCGTCGCTATTGAATCGGAAATGACTGCCACGGCTCCGGCCGGGCGCACCGACTATGGTTAACTTCCCGCATGTTTGCTCTTGACCTGCGCCACCTGATTATCGCGCTCGAGGTCGCCTTTCTCGATAGCCTCCTGTCAGTCGATAACGCACTGGTGCTCGCGGTCATGGTGGAGCACCTGCCGACCCAGCAGCGCACGCGCGCCCTGCGCTACGGCATCCTGGGTGCCTACCTGTTCCGCGGCGCCAGCCTGTTCGTCGTCTCGCTCGTCATCGCCAATCCGTGGATTCGGGTCGGCGGCGCGGCCTACCTGCTCTGGCTCGGCCTGTCGCACCTGATTGGCGCCGACAAGGACGACAACGGCTCCACCGCCCGCCGCAAGGTCACCACCGGCTTCTGGTTGACTGTCCTGAACGTCGAGATGGCCGACCTCATCTTCTCGCTGGACAACATCGTCGCCACCGTTGCGTTCGCGCCGGACGAGATTCTGATGGTGGTGTTCGGCGTCTTCGTCTCGATCATCGTCATCCGGTACGTGGCCGGCGTGTTCCTGCGCATGCTGGCGCGCTTCCCGGTCTTGCGGACGACGGCATATGTCATCGTCGTATTTCTCGGCGTTAAACTCATTCTCGAATCCGGCCTGCTCGACCAGTTCGTGCATATCGCGTTCGATGAGTATCTTACCTTTGGCATCATCTGCGGCATCATCGCGCTTTCGCTAGTCTACGAGCGTGCCCGGAAGATGCTTGCCGCGCGGCAAGCGCCCAAGCCGGGCGTACCCGCGGCTGAAGAGCATTGTTCATGAACAAACGATTTCTACTGGTATTGACCGTCGCGAGCGCCTTGCTCGTCGCTGCGCTGTCGTTGGCGTTTAGCCCTGTGCCAGTGGCACTGGCACAGGGCGCCGGAGGCAACGGTGTGATCGAGGCGCAGGTCGTGATTTCGGGCAGCGCCACTACCAACGGCCTATCGAACCTGCCAGTGTCGATGTTCACCTACGTGAACGGTCAGCGTCAGCCAACGCCGTCGGTGAGCGCCACCGATGCGCAGGGACGCGTCAAGTTCGAGGGATTGAACACCGGCGACGCGTATACTTATACGGTCATCGTCCGCTACCAGGAGAGCTTCTACCGTGCCGAGCATGTTGCGTTCCCGCCCGGCAGCACGGCCGTCTCGCCGCAAATCGTCGTGCCGGCTGCCGCTACCGTACCGGCCGGAAACGGCGTGATCGATGCACGCGTCGTCCTGTCTGGATCGGCCGACACCGCCGCCGTGGGCAACCTGGCGGCATCGCTGTTCGCCTTCACAGGCGGCGGCCACTCGCCCAACCCGGTGAGCGCCGTCACCGACGCACGGGGCCGCGTCCGCTTCGACGGTCTGGCGACCACGGGCGACGTCACCTACACGGTGCTGGTGCAATACCAGGGACTGTCATTTGACAGCGGCGACCTGAAATTCCCGGCCGGCAGCGCCGCCATTTCGACAACCATCAGCGTGCCGCCAGTCAGTTCAGACAAAAGCAAGGTACGGATCGAACAACATCACATTGTTATCGACTTTGACAGCAGTTCACGCATGCTCCAGATTGCCGAATTTTACCTTACGAACAGCGGCAGTGCCGCCGCGTACATCGGCGAGCCGGACAGCGCGGCCAACGGCCAGCGCGTAACCATGCGCGTGCCACTGCCGCCTAATGCCGTCCTCGAGGGCATCGACCAGCGTACCGTGGACCAGAACGTGTTCATCAGCGGCAACACCCTGCTCGACGGCATGCCGATCCCGCCGAGCGGCGGATCGCTGATCGTCTCGTACAAAGTTCCGTACGATCGCTCCACCTTCGCGCTGGCGATTGCCTCTCCGTATTCGACGACGGCGCTGAACATCCTGCTGGCGCCGGGCATCGGCCTGCGCGGCCAGCGACTCGTGTCGCAGGGCGTGGTACCCGACACCAAGTTCACGCGCTACATGGCGCGCGACCTGGGACCCGGTTCGTCCCTCGCGGTCGAGATCACGGACCTACCCGCGCCGTTCATTCCGACCGACTGGCTGACATGGCTGCCGCTGGCTGCGGCTGCGGTCGCGCTCGTCGCCATTCTGGTCTACGCCGCCCGGCGCCGCAGCGCATGAGACTGCCTGCCGGCAAACTGCCGCCGCACATCCTGCAGCAGATCATCGCCGGACTGCCGCCGCTCGACCCGCGCGTGCTGGTCGGCCCCGGCATCGGCCGCGACGCCGTCGTGATCGAGATGGCCGACCGCTACCTCGTTGCAAAGACGGACCCGATCACGTTCGCGACAGACGAGATCGGGTGGTATGTGGTGCAGGTCAACGCGAACGATGTGGCCTGCCTCGGCGCGCGCCCGCTCTGGTTCATGCTGACCAGCCTGCTGCCGGCCGGCTGCGACGACGACCTGCCCCGGCGCATCGCGTCGCAGGTCGTCGAGGCGTGCACCGCGCACGGCATCGCCTTTCTGGGCGGCCACACAGAGATGACGATCGGACTCGACCGCCCTCTGCTGGTCGGGTTCATGTTGGGCGAGGCGGCGCATGACCGGCTGGTACGGCCGGAGCGCACGCGGCCCGGCGACGCGATCCTGCTCACCAAAGGAATTCCAATCGAGGGCGCGTCGATCATTGCGCGTGAAAAAGGCGAGGAGTTGCAGCGCTGCGGCATTTCGGCCGAGTTGATCGCGCGCGCTGCGCGTTTCCTGCGCGAGCCTGGCATCAACGTTCTGCGCGAAGCACGGCTGGCCGCTGACGCCGGGGCGCATATCCTGCATGACCCGACTGAGGGCGGGCTTGCCACGGCGCTCGCGGAACTGTGCGAGGCAACCCACCTCGGCGCGTGCGTCCGGCGCGCTGAGATTCCCATTGTGCCGGAGGCCGAGGTGCTCTGCCGCGCCTACAACCTCGACCCGCTGGGCACGATCGCCTCCGGCGCGTTGCTGATCGGCATCGCGCCCGGCCAGGCCGACGTGCTATCGCGCCAGATTCAGGCGCTCGGCATCCCGTGCGCGCAGATCGGCCACTTCACGACCGCCGATCAAGGCGTAACACTGGATGGCGCGCCGCTGCCCATTTTCAAAGCCGACGAGATCACGAAGATCTTCTAGCGCACGCCGAGCACGGCGACCGTGCCGTCGACGCTGCCAGAATACAACAAGCGTCCGTCTGGGCTGAACGCCAGTGCCAGCGCCGACGAGGCGTGCGCGCCCAGCGTCGCCAGCGGCGCGCCGTCGTTCACGCGCCAGATTCGCACGCTGCGATCGACACTGCCCGAGGCGAGCAGCGCGCCGTCCGGGCTGAAGCGCACCGCTTCGACGTCGCTGCTGTGTCCCTTCAACTCGCGCAGCAGTTTGCCATCGCTGACGTGCCACAGCTTCACGAGTTCATCGCTGCTGCCTGACGCCAGAGTCGCGCCGTCCGGGCTGAATGCCAGCGCCCAGACCGCCGCGTCATGCCCCTCCAACTTGCGCGCCAGCGTGCCTTCGCGGACGTGCCAGATGCGTATCGTGCTGTCCTGGCTGGCCGATGCCAGCAGCGCGCCATCGGGGCTGAACGCGACCGCTTGCACGTCGGCGTCGTGCCCCTTCAACTCGCGTATCAAGCGACCGTCGCTGACGCGCCAGAGCCGGATCGTCGTATCGACGCTGCCGCTTGCCAGCGTGACACCGTCCGGACTGAACGCCACGCTGTTGACGTCGCCCTCGTGACCCTTAAGTTCGCGAAGCATCGCGCCATCCGAACTGCGCCAGAGGCGCACGCTGCCGGCGCTGTCGCCCGTCGCGATTTGTGCGCCATCCGGGCTATAGGCCACACTGAGCATCGTGCCAACGTGTCCGCCGAGGTCACGCAGCACCACGCCATCGCTGGCGCGCCAGATGCGGGCGCGGCCGTCATCGCCGCCGGTGACAATCTGCGCGCCATCTTTGCTGACGGCCAGTGCATACACACCGCCGCTGTGCGCCGTCAACTCGCCGGCCGCCGCGCCATTGGCGCTTTGCCAGAGACGCAGCCGCGCATCCGGGCCGAACGACAGCAACCGCGCGCCATCCGCCGCGAACGCCACCACATCCGTCGTGCCCGCATGCGCTTTCCATTCGCGGAGTTGCGCCCAGTCCGAGACACGGTACGTGTGAATCTGTCCGGTGTCGGTGCCAACCACCAGCGACGCCCCATCCGGGCTGAACGCCAGCGCGGTAGGCGGATTACCCTTCAACGACACGTCGTGCACCTGCGCGCCTTCAGCCGCGCGATACACGCGCACTACGTCGCCATCGGCCGTGGCCAGCAACTTGCCATCCGGGCTAAACGCCAGTGCGTCGATGGAATCGTCCAGACCCTCGATCGAACGCAGGTGCGCCCCGTCGCTTACGCGCCACATGTGAATCTGCCCATCGCGCCCGCTCGCCGCCACTGTCACCGAATCGGGGCTGAACAGCACGTCGAGCAGTTCCGCATTGGGCTCGTCCCACGTGTGCAGCAGCGCGCCATCCGACAGCCGCCAGAGCCGTACCATCGCATCGTCGGCGCCGGCCGCCAGGTATTGGCCGTTCGCACTGAGCGCCACCGTGCGGGCCAGCACGCCGCCGGCCGCATACTCGCGCACCAGCGAACCGTCGGCGACGCGCCATAGCCGCGCGACGCCATCTTCCGCCGCCGTGGCAATTTGCGTGCCATCCGTGCTGGCGACCACCTGCATGACCCACGATGGCTGGGCAATCGTGCGCACCAGAGCAAAGGACGGTGTTTCGTAGATATAGACCGCGAACGTGCTGCCGACTGCAATCAGATTGGAGCGCGGCAGCCAGGCCGCCGACGTGATCGGACCGCGGCCCCAGCGCGCCAATCGGCCGATGCGGCCCGCGTTGTCGGCGGCCAGCTTCGACGTGGTAACCGGGACGGGGGTGCCATCGGTCACCAGTGGCGCCGCCAGCGGAGCGACGGTTGGCGCGAGTGTTGGCGCCGGACTTGGCGTAACGCCAGGAAGCGTCGGCGCGGCGGTCGGCACAACCGGCGCCGGTGTGGCCGTCGGCTCAGCCGGCGGTGCAACCGCTGTCGGGGGTACATCGATCGGCGCCGGACTGGCGCCGCCATCGCAGGCCGCCAGCACTAACACGAGTGCCAGGCATAGAATCCAGGCTGGCACACTACACTGATTCCGAACGACGCCGCGACGCTGCGGCAAACGATAAGACATGTCGATGGGCTCCGGCAATGAGGATTAGGCGCTGCTGCACCACTTCTTGAGCTTGCGGATGATATTGTCGAGGACGATCAGCATGCGGTCATTGATTAGCCAGTGATGGCCGTCGCGATCGGTGAGCCACAGTTCGGGTGGGCGCGGCGGTTCTGGCGTCAGTGCCCGCAACGGTGGCGGCAGGTGCCACCAGCGGTCGCAGGCGTCCTGCTCCTGCAAGTATTTCTGCCGGTGGTCATACAGTCGCACGCCCAGCGAGCGCCGCCACTCCTCGGCCACGCGCAGCACGTCGCCTTCGATTGCGCGCTGTTGCAAATACCCGAGCAGGCAAAGTTCGCGGCACAGCCGCCGCCGGTGCTGGGTCGCCGCATCGTCCCCATCGCTGGCCCAGAGCGCCAGCGTTGCGTGCGATGTCTCCGGCGGCTCGAAGTCGCCGACCTGTGCGTGGATGATGCCTATGCGCTCGCGCAGGTACTCGTGCTCGCTGACTGTCGTTGTCATCGCCTTCGTATTTTACCTGCTTAACGCCCGTCCTGCATGGCGCCCAGTTCGATTTGACCGAGGCCGCCCAACACCGCCGGGATCCCGGGCGCGTACGCACCCGCTCGCAGCGAGAACCGCGCCGGCAGCACGCCGGACGGGAGCGAGACCACATGCTCGTCGCGTATCCGCTCGCGCACCGGCCACATTGAGGGCGGATAATAATCGCCACCCGGCTGGTGATCGCTCTGTGCCAGCTTGTCGCCGTTCGCACCAAGCAAGTGCACGTACGTCGAGAAGTTGGGGCGACTGGCTGCGGCTTCCCAGAACAGCGTCACGCTGACTGAGCTAGTCGCCGTGACGACGGACCAGCCAATCAGTCGAACTCCCGGCGCACTTACGGCGAGCGGGCGATTCGGCGTCGTATCGGCCGCACCGATCACACGCTCAAATAGGCCGTTGGACTTCAGCGCGAAGACCGTCTCCAGCCCCGGCATCGGCTTCGTCAGATAGACAGGCCGCGACGTCTGAAGCGCGTAGCGCGTCAGCGTGACCACATCCGGCAGTTCCGGCGTGATGAGCGGGAAGAGCGGCGCAACATCGCGTCGTACCCCATCCACATACTGCAGGTAGAGCAGCGGCGTCACCTCGTCGCGGTCGTTGTTGACCAGGATCGCGTCGCGCGGCGCGGCGCTCAGCACTGTCTTCGCCGATTCGCGCATCGATTCCCGCGACGCATGCTCAGGGTACCCGCTCATGAGCAGAGCGCCCGGCAGAACGAGCGCACACGCGGCGATCATGACGGCCATCCCAGCGCGCCGGATACGCGCAAGCAGCCTTGCCGAGCCGATTGCCGCCAGCCAAATCGTCATGATATAGACCGGCGAGTAGTAGTCCGATATGTCGCCGATATGATACGCGGCATTGAATAGCAGCAAGATCACGAACGTCAGCACGAGGGCCAGTACCATCCTCCGAAGCTGGCCGCCTTTCGGTGCGAGCCACAGTGACGCTGCGCCCAGCAACGCGAGAGCCAGCACGATCCAGCCGGGCGTACCGCCGAATGGTTCGGACACCTGAAACGGGGCTTCCAACAATCGAAGGTTCGACAACACATCCCAGCCCAGTGCGCCGCGGAAGCCGGTGCCGAGCATGTGCCCGACGAATCCGGCGACCGTTGGATCGAGCGAGACGAGCGTATGGCTGGCATCCAGCGTATTTGTCATATATGGCGTCGCGGCATAGCGGAGCGGCGTGTAGAGATACAGCAGCATCGGCGCGGCGGCGAGGGCCATCGCGAGTGCCCATCGACGCCACGGTAGCTGCGTGCCCCAGGCGAGTACGATCAACGCAGGCGTCAGTAGAATCGTCGTCCGATGGTGCGTCAACGAAAGTCCGAACGCCAGCGCCAGCCAAAGCACGCGCCGCGCCGGGTTCGCGTCGATTGAAGCTGCGATGCCGATCAGGGCGACCACAAACAGCGCGTGCAGGGCGTATACCTCGGCTTCGGTCGCCTGCGCCCAGAACGTCGGCGTGAAGGCGAACGCCAGCGCGAACGCCACGCCGACAATTCGCCGCAGGGTCGGCGCGATTTGCACACGCGCCAGCGTCGCAATTATCGCATAACACAGCACGCCGACCGCCAGTGCGCCAGTGACAGCCGAGAACAGGTTGACGCGGTAGGCGAGTGTACCAAATGGAATTAGCGTAAACGCTTTGGCGCTGAGGAGATAAAGCGGGTAGCCAGTTGGGTGGACAATCGAGAGCAGCGGCGCGGCCATCTGGAACTCGCCGCTGTCACCCGGCAACAGATCCGGCGCCAGCGTCAGCAGATAGACGCAGAGCGCGACCGCCCCGGTGAGGATGGCGGCGATGCGATCCGCGCGACCTGCCTTTAATGCCATGGTATCCGTACCGTCGTGGAGCCGTCGGGCAGGGCAAGTCGCTGGCCGCCGCTCTCGTCGTACAGGCCAAGTTCAAGGGCACCCTTGGAATGAGCTGGCCAGACGGTCGCCACATGCTCGGCATACTGCCCGGCTCGCCAGTTGGATGTCGTGAAGTACACAGACCCAAGTGGTCGATCTGCCGCGCACGATCCCGACGGTGCACAGCGTATGAAGATCTTGTAGTCTTTTGTGGGACGGCTAACGGCACGCCAGAAAAGATGAATACGCTGCAAATTGGTCGCAGGGCCGCTATCGCCAAGGATCAGCGAGCCCTCGGTGTATCCGATCAGTTCAATCTCGGAACCGAATACGGCGCTTGCAGCAACACCAACCTGCGGGCGCGCTGGAAGGAATATGCCTGCCCGGAGTCCAGTGTCGTCGAGCAGATACAACGGCTTTCCGGCATCGACAACTTTAAGCATGAAGTCGCGCCCCGCATCCGACGCGAGCGGCGCTTGCAGCACCGCCACATCAGGCCGCAGGCCGTCGATAATCTGCGCATAGCGAAGCGGCGTCACCGGCGACCACGCGCCGAGCATCACTGCTCCCGGTGGAACATCGGCGCTCAGTGTCTCGCTGGTCGGTACATCATAGAACATTGAACGATGCAGACCACCGGATTGTGCAATTGCCGGTGCCGAGACAAACGCGCCGAGGTTGGCCAGTAACGCGCACATACCCGCTCCGGCCAGCACGACTCCACACGTCGGCACTAGCCATCGCCATCGCGCTCCCGAGTGTATACGTTGTGACGTCAACCCGATCGCCACCACGGCGAAGATCCACGTCGGCGTATACAGCCCGCCGGCAGGCTCGTTGAATGCCGCCACCCCACGCATCACGACAAGGACGTTGGTTACCCAGGCAACCAGTAGCAGTCCAACAAACGGACCGCGCCCGCGCCATACGCGCGCATCGAAGACGCCAAAAGCCAGCAGCACGAGGCCCGGAAACTGTATGAACAGCGAAGCGGCATAGCGCGTCAGCGCGCCGCCCCAATCGGCCGCCGCGCCGTCCAGCGTTGCGCCCGCGTAGAAACTGCCGGCCACGACGTTCGTCCAGCCGGACAGGTAGTGCGGCGTGAGTATGCCGCTCACGACCGCCTGCGGGATGTCGAACAATCCGCCGGGAGTCGCCAGCAGTTGTTCGCCGCGCAACGGAATGTAGAGGTAGAGGGATACAGGCAGCATGAACGCGGCCGCGCCGACCAGCAGCGCCGGCAGCAAAGCAATCCCCTCTCCTGCGACGCTGCCGTTGCGTCGCGGGGGAGGGTTAGGGAGGGGGAGAATTGACGCTACGATTGCGATGACCAATCCGGGTGCCAGCAGCCAGAACGTGCTGTGATGCGCCACGCCCAACCCGGCAATCAGGCAGAGCACCGCGAATGATCGCGCGTCGTGACGCTCTTGCCAACCGACGAACGCCCACAGGACCAGCACGATCAGCAGCGAGTTCAGCGCATAGGTCTGCGCCATCGTCGCGTAGAACCACGCATCGGCGGAGATGGCAAACAGAAACGAGACGCAGATCGCAATCCAACGCTGAACACCCAACCGGTGCAGCAACCCGTAAAGTGCCAGGCAGGCGCCGGCGCCGGCTACCGCCGAGAACAGGTTGACGCGCCACGCGATGCTGCCGAACGGCACCACTCGCGTAAACAGATGCCCGACCAACGTGTACAGCGGGTAGCCGGTCGGGTGCGCAACGCCCAGCGCGCCAAGCACCATCTGGTACTCGCCCGGGTCGTCGTTCAGCACGCCGGGCGCCAGTGTCGCCACGTACAGCGCGAACGGCAGCGCAAAAACCACCGGTGGCATGAGCCAACGCCGGCGCAGCATCGCCTTTATGGCTTTACCCCCAGCACGTAGCGGTGGTGCGCCCAGACCGTCTTGATTTGCCACGGCAACGGCAGTCGCTCCAGGAACATATACTTCTCCATCATCGCTTTCAGTTCCGGCCGCTTGCCTGAGTAGTAGTCCATTGTGCTCCACTGCCAGCCCTGCCCTTCGAAGCGCGACTGCATCGACTTCGAGCGGATGCCGAGCTTCTGCAAAACGAGCGCAGCCGGCATCACCGTGTCCGGCCACGGCGGCACATCCATCACGCCCTGGTCGGCGATGCGCAGACCGTACCCGCGCAGCATCTTCGTCATGCGCGGGATGTTGGCCCAGGTCTCGTCGACGGTCTTGAAGAAACCGGGTTCCAGCACGAACTTGCGCAGGATGTAACCCATCTGCATCCGATTCGGCATCGCCAGGAACACGACCTTGCGCGAGACGCGCACCATCTCCTCGATCAGCAGATCGGCGCGCGGCATGTACCAGAGCGCCGCCCAGGCCCACACCATATCGAACGCGCCGTTCGCAAACGGCAGCCGCGTAAAATCGTCGTGCAGCTTGAACGACGCGCGGCCGTCGAGCGACAGTTCGCCCCAGATGCGCTGCACGCCGGCCAGCCGCTCCGGGTTGCTGTCCATGAGCGTGACGTGGCTACCCGCCTGTGCCAGCGCGACCGAGTTAATGCCGCTGACGCCCGCCATACCGTACAGCGGCGCCTCCAGCACGGTCTCAATGCCGTATTTCTGTCTGAGCTTCAGCAGGTACTCGTTGAGCACGATCCGCTCGTAGACCACGCCCAGCCCTTCGTTGTAGTCTGTCAGGTTCTTCTTCCAGACCGGTTCCGCACTGGTTGACATGCCGCGCGCCCGCCTCGCCTTCCATGTGAGATTGCGTATTGCCACCCGCGATTATAGCACGGTGCGCGGTGCGCACCGTGCACCGCAAGTCCTTGAACCGTCCAGCAATTCTCATTTTGGGGTCTGGCTACAAAGTTGCCCCCTCATCCCCGGCCCCTTCTCCCCCGTGAACGGGGGAGAAGGGGAAAAGTGAATGGGGATTGGCGCGGCGGCTGCGCCGCCGCGCCAATCCCCTTAGCGTCTCTGCCCCTCCCAACTTCGTTGGGAGGGGGTCGGGGGGAGGGTAGCATCACCTGCTCGTCGAATTGGTTTGCGTGACAAGCACCTGAGCACCAGCGCATGACGAACCGCAATAGGAAAGTGCCCGTACAAAGCCAAATTGGGAATTGCTGTGAACCGGCGTATTTGGACGGCCGAACAAACACAGATATAATACTCTTCGCTTCGGTCGGTTGCCTTGCGCACTGACCGCCAGCCTTTCTGCTCGCGGCTCACCGTCCCCGGTGACGGCGGCGGGCAATTCCCAGAGAAAGGAGGCTTACTGCATTGGCGTCTCAACATAGCTACGAAATGGTGTTTATTCTCCATCCGGGACTCCCCGAGGAACAACTCGCGGAGACCGTGGAGAAGGTGAAGGGCTACGTCACCGCCGGCGGCGGCGAGATCACGTCGGCCGAGTCGGGCGCGCCCTGGGGCCGTCGCAAGCTGGCGTACCCGATCAAGAAGGCCACTGAGGGTTATTACACCCTGCTGAAGATGAACATTGCCGCGACAGCGCTGCCCGAAGTGGAGCGCAACCTCAAGCTGATGGAAGGCATGTTGCGTTACATGATCGTGAAGCCGTAACCTGGCGAGAGGAGACACCCGATGTCCCGCGGGCTCAACAAGGTCATGCTGATTGGCAACCTGGGGCGTGATCCGGAGATGCGCTATACGCCCAGCGGGCGTCCGGTCACCGCCTTCAGCGTCGCCGTCAACCGCGCCTGGCAGGCGGCCGACGGCGAGCGCCACGACGAGACCGATTGGTTCAACGTCGTCGCCTGGGGCGATCTCGCGGAGACGTGCAATCGCTACCTGCACAAGGGCGATCGCGTCTACGTCGAGGGACGGCTCAAGACCCGCATATGGGAAGGCAACGACGGCCAGAAGCACGAGCGCGCCGAGGTCATCGCGAGCGAGTTGGTAATGCTGGGCGGCCCCGGGCGCGAAAGCGCCGCGGGCGACGACCTGCCCGGAGACGAGATTCCTTTTTAGCCGGCGCGGCAACCGCGCCTGATTGTCAGAGGAGAACCGCATGTCGAATCCACGCTCACGCAGCGGCGAGGGCGGGGCCGAAGAAGAGCCGCGTGGCCGGCGTTTCGCCCCCATCCGCAAAGCGTGCCCGTTTTGCGCCGACAAGGCGCTGAGAATTGACTACAAAGATGTCGACGGCCTGCGCCGCTTCATCACCGATCGCGGCAAGATCCGCGCCCGCCGCAAGACCGGCGCGTGCGCGCGGCATCAGCGCGCGGTGGCCGTCGCCATCAAGCGCGCCCGCACCATCGCGATTATGCCGTTCGTCAGCGACCCGACGCGCGGCGGCTAGGCTGCGGAGTGCATCCGTATGACTAAGAAGTCTCGCCGCAAGGAGCACGCCGCGCGCACGCTGGTCGTCGAAGCGCGCGAGGCCCGGGAGCGCGCCCGCCAGCGCAAGTACTGGACGGCGGCTGCGATTATCGGCGCCGTGCTGGGCCTGATTCTCATCGCCGCCGTGATTGACCGTGTGCTTGTCCAGCCCGGCCAGCCGGTAGCCATGGTGGATGGCAGACCGATCAGCACGGACTACTTCCAGAAGTACGTCCGGCTGTTGCGCGCCGAGGCGCAGAACCGCTATCTGACGGCGCAGCAGCAGCTTCAGCAGTTCGGCGATGATCCAACGATGGCGCAGTTCAAGTCGATCATCCAGCAGAACGCCGCGCAGGCACAGCAGGACATGGCAACCGCCTCGCAGCGTGCGTACGATGCACTGGTCGACGCTGAACTGGTGAAGGCGGAGGCGGCCACGCGCGGCGTCACCACGAGCGACGCCGAAGTCCAGACCGAGATTGACAGTCTCGTCGCGCAGGGCAAGGGCTGGCTCACTGTGCCGCAGGCCACTGCGCAGGCGGCGTTCGCCATCACGGCGACCGCGACCGCGCAGGTGCAGCCGACAGCCACGCCAAGCCCCACGCCGACCGCAGCGCCCAGCCCAACGGCGTCGACCGCCGTCACCGCGACGACGCCGACCACCGCCACGACCGACGCGCCGCAGCCGACGCCAACGCCGCAGCACATCATGACGGGCGACGAGTATAAGATCGAATACCAGAACCTGCTGACGTATTACAGCCGCATCGGCGGGTTCAGCGAAGAGGAGTATCGTCAACTGGTGCGAGTGCAGCTCCTGCAGCGCAAGTTGCAGGCGATCTTCGCTAATCAGGTGGAGACCGATGCCGAGCAGATCCATCTGCGGCACCTACTCGTCGATTCGCAGGAGAAAGCCGACGCCGCGATGGCGCGGCTGAAGGCCGGCGAAGTGTTCACAGATGTTGCCAAGGACGTTTCGATCGACACGGGCAGCAAAGACCAGGGCGGCGATCTGGGCTGGGCGCCGCGCGGCACATACGTTACAGCATTCGAAGACGCCGCGTTCGCGCTGACCCAGCCGGGCCAATTGAGTGCGGTGGTGCCCACGCAGTTCGGCTTCCACATCATCCAGTTAGTCGATCCGGCGCAGAAGCGCCCGCTCGAAGCGTCCGCGCTGGCCAGCAAGCGCTCCAACGCCCTGCGCGATTTTCTGACGAAGAAGCGCAGTGACCTATCGGCGGCAGGCAAACTGGTGTCGTACTACTCTCCAGCCAAAGATCCGAAGTAGACTAATCGCAGCATCGTTGCAAAAGCAAACGGCCTGACGGAAGTTCGTCAGGCCGTTTGCTTTTGGCGCGTAACGGGCGTTCAGTGACTGGTCTGCCGGTACGCCTCGATCACGCTCGGCAGACGCTCGATCTTGAATAGAATCTTGCTCAGTTGGGCCATGTCGGTAATCTGCAGCGTCCAGGTCAGGTTGGCCGTATGGTCTTTTTCGTTCGTTTTCGTGTTTGCATCCACGATATTGACGCCCTCGCTGGCGACAACGTCGGCCACATCGCGCATCAGGCCGGGCCGGTCAATGGCGATAATGCGGATCGGCACCGGCACCGTGCGGTCATCGGAACGCTGGCCCCACGAAACCTCGATCAACCGTTCCCTCTCGGTGGCGTGCGGCGCCAGGTTGCGGCAGTCGCGGCGATGCACGGTCACGCCGCGCCCGCGTGTCACATAGCCCACGATCGCGTCGCCCGGCACCGGATTGCAGCAACGCGCCAGGGTGGTCAGCATGCCGCCCAGGCCCTTGACCACCAGCGCCCCGGCGGCCGATTTGACCGGCGCTTTGCTGAGCTTAATCTCCTCTTCTTTTTGCTTGTCGAGCAGGCGCGTGACGAGCGTCTGCGGACTGGCATCACCATAGCCAATCGCCGCGAACATCTCGTCGGACGAGTCATAGGTGCCGAGTGACATGAGTAGGGCGTACCCCTCGTCGTGCACGCCCAATTTTCTCATCGCCTTGTCCAGCAAATCGCGCCCGTTCATGATAGCGGACTCGCGGTTCTGCTTGCGGAACCACTGGCGAATCTTCTGTTTGGCGCGGTGCGATACGACAAAACCGAGGCTCTCGTTCAGCCAGTCCAGGCTCGGGCCGCCACTATTGGCCGTGACGACCTCGACGCGGTCGCCGTTGTGCAGGCGGTAGTCCAGCGGTACCTGCCGGCCGTTCACCTTGGCGCCGCGGCAGCGCTCGCCGACGACGGTGTGCACCGCAAACGCGAAGTCAATCGGCGTCGATCCGGTCGGCAGATCGATCAGATCGCCCTTGGGCGTGAAGACGAGCACCCGATCCGGCAGCAGGTCGCTCTTGAGCGACAGCACGAACTCGCTGGCGTCCACTGAGTCCTGCCGGCTTTCCAGCATCTGCCGCAGCCAGGCGATGCGGTTATCCATCCAGTCATCGCGGCGCTGGCCCGCTTCTTTGTAGCGCCAGTGCGCCGCCACGCCGTACTCGGCGAAGCGGTGCATTTCGTGCGTCCGGATCTGCACCTCGAACGGCTTGCCGCGCGGACCGATGACCGCCGTGTGCAGCGACTGGTAGCCGTTTTCCTTCGGGTTGTTGATGTAATCGTCGAATTCGCGCGGTATCGGCCGCCAGATTGTGTGCACGATGCCGACCACGGAATAACATTCCGGCTCGCTGTCGACAATCACGCGGATCGCGCGCAGATCGTAGATCTGGTCGAAGTCGCGGTCTTTCTCGACCATCTTGCGATGGATCGAATACAGATGCTTCTCGCGCCCGCTGATGACGGCCTTGATGTCCGATTCGGCCAGGCGCTCCTGCAGCGTGTCGATCACGCGCTGCAGGAACTGCACCCGCTCCTCTTCCAGCGAGATCAGGCGTGTTGCCAGATCCTGATAGGCCTCCGGTTCCAGGTAGCGGAACGCCAGGTCTTCCAGTTCCGATTTGAACTTGTAGATGCCGAGCCGGCTGGCGAGCGGAGCATAGATCTCGCGCGTTTCGCGCGCATTGCGCACCTGCGACTCTGCCTTCAAGAATTGCATCGTCCGCATGTTGTGCAGGCGGTCGGCGAGTTTAATCAGTATCACGCGCAGGTCTTGCGACATGGCGATGAACAACTTGCGGAACGACTCCGCTTCGTTCTGCTCGAAATTGAGATTGATCTCCGACAGCTTGGTCACGCCGTTAACGAGGCCGGCGATTTCATCGCCAAAGGCGCTCGTCATGTCTTTGATCGTGATCGCCTTGTTGTCTTCGACGACATCATGCAGGAGCGCAGCGGCGATGGTTTGCGGGTCCAGGCGGAGATCGGACAGCAGTTCGGCTACGGCGCAGGGGTGGGTGATAAACGGCTCGCCGCTTTTGCGCAACTGCGTGCCGTGCGCCCGGCACGCGAACTCATAGGCCAGTCGGACCACCTGCACGTCGGCCTGTGGAAAGTTCTCCCGGGTGCGCGCTACAATCTGTTCGATAGTCGCCGTCATTATCTCCCCCGCTCGTTGCGCAACGCGGCGCACATGTGCAGACGAGGGGCGCTCCGCTTGCCATGGATGCGCCCCTCGCGTATTCGTGCTTGCCTACATTATAGCGGCTTTGGACTTCCGCGCAAGCAATACCAACTTCACGAATCTGCTGCGAATCCTTTTGGCCCCTTGCATCGTATATCTATTAAGCGTCCAAATTGCGCAAGTCATTTCCAAAGCGATACTCGTGCCGGAAACGACACGCGCCGTGCTTGGGCGGTACGGTACGCCGAAGCATGCACAGATGGCGGCAACGTTCGGCAAGTTCAGGTGCCGTTCGTGGGGGTAGCCAACCGCCATTTGAGAAACACCAGTTTTCCACGGCAGGGCTTTGACATGCGCAGTTGGCATGTTATAATTTCCCATCATCAGTATGGCAAAAGGGGCGAGGACATGACGACATCTGCATTGCCGCGGCACGCCGCGGCCTCGAACAAGAAGTTCCTGATCGGCGGGCTGTTCGTCCTGGCGGCTGTGGCGTTCCTGATCGTTAGCGGCCTGCAGGACAGCGGGTTGCTGTATTTCCAGACGCTCAGCGAGGCGCGCACCCAGGTGCGCGCCGGCGACGGGCGCGTGGTGCGCATCAACGGCGTGGCGGACATGAACTCGGTCAAGTGGGACGGTCAAAAGCTCGACCTGACGTTCGATATCATCGAGGGCACGAGCCGCATGCCGGTTTACTACCACGGCGTCATGCCGGACACGTTCTACCAGAGCGAGAGCGTCGTCGTCGAAGGCACGCTCAATCGCCAGGGTGTTTTCGAAGCCCGCTCACTGCTCGTGAAGTGCCCGTCTCGCTACGAGCCGGTTGTCGCCCCCGCATCCTCATCATAACCTCCAGCGACTGCTTGCATTGACCGTCATCGCGGCGCCCGCGTCGGATGTTGCGGCGCGCCGCGATACCTATTGCATCCGGCTTACCGGCCGGTAAGGATATGCCATGTTGCCGACTGTGGGTTTTGCGGCCATCCAGATTTCGTTTGCACTTTCGATTTACGGCGCCGTCGCCGCATTCTGGGGCGGCCAGAAACATCGCGCCGACCTGATCGCCAGCGCGCGGATGACGGTCTACCTCGTCTTCGGACTGGTCACCGCGGCGATCGGCATCCTGCTGGCGCTGCTGCTGATGTCGGACTTCAGCATCAAGTATGTCGCACAGTATACGGATCGCGCACTGCCTACGATGTACAAGGTGGCGGCCGTCTGGGGTGGCAACGCCGGCTCGCTGTTGTTCTGGCTCTGGCTGCTCTCGCTGTTCATGTGCGTCGTCACCGTGCAGAACGCGCGCCGGCACCCCGACCTGATGCCGTACGTGCATTCCGTGATGTTCGTGGTGGCGGCGTTCTTCGCTTCGCTCACGGTGATCTTCGCCAACCCGTTCGTGATCCTGCCGGTCGCTCCGCTCGACGGCGAAGGGTTGAACCCGCTCCTGCAGAATTACTGGATGGCGTTCCACCCGCCACTACTCTACACCGGCTACGTCGGCTTCACGGTGCCGTTCGCATTTGCCATTGGCGCGCTCATGAGCCGCCATACCGACGCTCGCTGGCTGAAGGCGACGCGCACGTGGACGATGGTGCCGTGGCTTTCACTCACCGTCGGCATCACGCTTGGCTCGCAGTGGGCGTACCAGGAACTCGGCTGGGGCGGATACTGGGGCTGGGATCCGGTCGAGAACGCCTCGTTCATGCCCTGGCTGGTGGGCACCGCCTTCCTGCACTCAGTGATCATCCAGGAACGGCGCAACATGATGAAGGTCTGGAACATGGTGCTGATCATTCTGACCTTCACGCTCTGCCTGTTCGGCACGTTCCTCACCCGCAGCGGCGTTATCCAGTCGGTGCATGCGTTTGCCAACTCGCCGCAGTCGCCGTACTTCCTGGCGTTCATCGCGCTGATCTTGCTGGCATCGTTCTACATCGTCGCGCGGCGCTGGGACCTGTTGCAGAGCGAGCACGCGCTGGACAGCATGGTGTCGCGCGAGGCCGCCTTTATCGGCAATAATCTGCTGTTGAGCAGTATCGCGTTTGCCACATTCTGGGGCACCATCTGGCCGGTGGTGACCGAGGTCGTCAACAATACGCGTGTCACAGTCACGACGCCGTTCTTTAATCGCGTCAACGGCCCAATCTTCGGCGCGCTGGTCGCTCTGATGGGCTTGACGCTGATCCTGGGCTGGCGGCGCACCACGCAACAGAGCCTGCGGACCGGCCTCATCGCCCCGGCCATTGCCGCGCTGGCCGTCGCCGTCGGCAGCTATATGCTCTACCTCTTCGAACCGATCGGCACGACCGGCTTCGCGATCATCGCCTTTGCCGTCGTGGCCACCATCGGCGAGTTCGTCACGAGCGTGCGCGCCCGCCACAAGGCGACGGGCGAGAACTTCGGCGCGGCGCTGGTCAACCTGTTCCGCAAGCAGCGCCGGCGCTACGGCGGCTACCTGGTGCATATCGCCTTCTTCGTGATGTGCGCTGGCGTGGTTGGATCAAACGTCTATCAGGTCGAGCGCGAAGCTGTGCTCAGGCCGGGCGATACGTTCGTGCTCGGCTCGTACGGGCTGACGTACAATAGCCTCGACTCATTTCGCGTGGCGAACAAGAGCGTCGTCGAGGCCGACCTGACGATCTTTGAGAACGGCGCGCAGGTCGGCGAAATCCATCCGACGCGCGCGTTCTACGACAAGGGCGACCAGCCGATCACCGAGGCCGCCATCCGTTCCACGCTTCGCGACGACCTCTACATTTTGCTGGCGGGTTGGGACGGCCAGGGTGACTCCATCACACTGAAGGTGTTCGTCAATCCGATGGTTATGTGGATCTGGCTGGGCGGCCTGGGCATGCTAATTGGCACGCTCGTCTCGATGTGGCCGGTCGGCCTGCGCCAACCATCGACTGAAGTCGTCGCCGTGCGTGGCAGCGAGGTGACCGGCGGATAGCGCCTGGCATTCGCGTGCATGTGGCACATCCCGCTCATTCTGCCCCTACGGGCTGCTATCGCGCTGCTCGAAGGGGCAAATGGTTAGCGGATTCACGATGTTGTATGCCTGCCCCGAGCGTTCGCTCGCATCCGGGCGCGCTGCGCGCGATTGACGGGCGGCATTGCTCTCAACTTCGTGCTCACCAGCGTCGGGAAGGCAGTTGCGGCCGTTGCACTGTTCGATGTACCTGAACTGAACGGCAACACACATCGAATCGGATTATTGTCATGGACGTTCTTCGCGCAGCGCGTGCTTTTCTCGACGGATTCTTTCTACGCTGCCCACACTGCCATCGGGGCCCGATGTTTCGCATGTTTGACATGCACAAGACCTGCCCGCAGTGCGGCCTGCTGTTTGAGTCGGCCACCGGTGAAGTGGTCGGCGGCGTCGCCGTCAATACGATTGCCACGTGCACGCTGATTGTCGCGCTGGCCGTCGCGCTGATCTTCGCGCCGGAGACGCCGGTCATCTACCCAATCGCGGGACTGATCGGATTTGGCGTGCTCTTCCCGATCGCGTTTTACCGTTCGTCGCGTGGCATGTGGGCCAGCTTCTTGTATATCACCGGCAGCAATTCGGAAAGGGATTGATGAGCGCAACCGAGACGATAACACTGGCCAGCGGCTGCTTCTGGTGCAGCGAAGCGGTCTTCGGGGCTGTTAAGGGCGTCACCGCTGTGGTTTCCGGCTACACGGGCGGCGCCGTGGCTAACCCGACCTACCGCGCCGTCTGCACCGGGCAGACCGGCCACGCCGAAGCCGTACAGGTCGCATATGACACGGCCGCCGTGTCGACGCGCGAGATTCTTGAAGTATTCTTTGCAACGCACGATCCAACGACGTTGAACCGGCAGGGCGCCGATGTGGGCACGCAATACCGCTCCGCCATCTTCTACCATACCGACGCGCAAAAGTCGGCGGCCGAGCAGTTGATCGGCGAGTTGACGGCCGCCGGCGTGTTTCCCGGGTCGATCGTCACAGAGGTCGCGCCGTTCACGACATTCTACGCGGCCGAGGCCGAACATCAGGAATACTACCGTCGCAACCGGCTGCAACCATATTGCATGATCGTCATCAACCCCAAGCTGGCCAAGTTCCGCAAACAGTTCGCGGGCAAGGCCAGATCGTAACGCCATCCCGCGCCCGCGCCGCCGCAAGCACGGGGTGTATTTCAGTTCTGGGGCAGACCAAGGCTACTCGCTAACGAGCGCCAACATCGTCACTCCGGCGAAAGCCGGAGTCCAGATTAACACCTCTGGATGCCGGCTTTCGCCGGCATGGCAGATTGTTTGCCCGGCAGCCGCCCCAAAAGTGAAATGCTGCCCAAGCACCAGCAATTCTCATTTTGGAGTCGGCTGCCAATATGCCCCCTCAGCCCCTGCCCCTGCTCCCCCGCGCGCGCGGGGGAGCAGGGGAAAAGCTAACGGGGAGGTGCGCGGCGGCTGCGCCGCCGCGCACCTCCCCTAGGAATTTCGCCCCCTCCCAACGGAGTTGGGAGGGGTTCGGGGGGAGGGCAGCGCCACTTTTTCGGCGGGCCAGCTTGCGTGACAAGCGCCTGAGGGCCAGTGCATCGCAAGCGGCATTGGAAAGTACCCGTACAAAGCCAAATTGAGAATTGCTGCCCAAGCACGCGGGCGTTTCCAAAGCAGGGCAGATTGCGGTACAATCAGTGGCGTTCGGCATCGGTGTGGCACCCGAATACCCGCAGCATGCCATCGCGCCGTTTGACCATGAAGCCCGACCCATTCTTGCTCCTGCTTGTTGAAGACAACGAAGACCACGCCGAGCTTGTCATGCGCGGGCTGGCCGAACACGCCCAGGCAAGCCGGGTCGTGCACGTCACGGACGGCGAAGTGGCGCTCGACTACCTGGGCCGGCGCGGACGCTTCGCGACGCCGGAGTCCAGTCCGCGTCCCAATCTGGTGCTGCTCGACCTGCGCCTGCCCAAGGTTGACGGGTTGCAGGTGCTGAAGAGCATCAAAGAGCATCCCGATATGCAGGATATCGCGGTCGTCGTGCTGACGACCAGCGAGGCCACGCGTGACATTAATCAGGCCTACGCGTACCGCGCAAACTCCTACGTCGTCAAGCCCGTCGGGTATGCCGAGTTTCGTGCGATGATCTCGGCGCTGGCCGCATACTGGCTGGCATGGCACGCCGGCGCGCGCCGCGACAATACCCATCATGACTAGCGACCGGCTGGACATACTGCTTGTCGAAGACGATCCCGCGCACGCCGAACTGGTCGTGCGCGGGTTTGCCCCCGTTCAGAACCGCTTCAGCCTCTTCGTCAGCGAAAGCCTGGCGCAGGCGCGCGATTACCTGCAGAGGCACGCCGCGCCCGCGTTGATCATCAGTGACTGGCGCCTGACCGACGGCGACGGCTTGGAGTTGCTGGCCGGCGAGCAGTCCGTTCCGGTGGTGCTGATGACCAGCCAGGGCAACGAGCGCATCGCCGTCGAGGCGATGAAAGCCGGCGCGCTGGACTATGTCGTCAAGTCGGAGGTGTCGCTGGCCGAGATGCCGCATACTGCCGAGCGTGCCCTGCGCGTCTGGCAGAGCAACATACAGCGCCGGCTCGCCGAGGACGAGTTGCGCCGGCGCGTGCGACACTTGAGCGTACTGGGATCGATTGCCGGACTGGCGATTGAATGCGCGGACGAAGCGACGCTGCTCGACCGCACGGCAGCGGTCCTCAACGACGCGGTGTTTCCGGAGCACATTAGCATCTTCCTGCTGGACGAAACCGAGGGGGTGCTGCGCCCGGCCGCATCCTATTTCATCGGACGGCGCGAAGAGTTAGTCTTGCGCCTTCCGCTGGGTAAGGGCATCACAGGCCAGGTCGCGCTGACCGGAGAGACCCGGCGCGTGGACGATACACTCGACGACTCAGACTACGTACCCTGGGAGGTGCGTTCACGTTCCGAGCTGTGCGTGCCGCTGCGAATCGGCCCGCGCGTCGTGGGCGTGATCAACGTCGAGAATCGCTTGCCCAACGCGCATAGCAAGGACGACGAGCGACTGCTGGCGATCGTCGCCAACCAGGTCTCGACGGCTGTCGGACGCCTGCGCAGCGCACAGGCGTTGCGCGACAGCGAGGAGCGCTTCCGGCGCCTGTCCGAAGCATCGGTCGAAGGCATCGCAATCGTTCAGGGGAGCGCGCGCATTGTCGACGCCAATAGCTCGCTCTGCCGCATGAGCGGCTACACGCTCGAGGAACTCGGCCGCATCCATGCGCTCGACCTGTGGGCCCCCGAGTCGCGCCCCGCGGCGCTCGAGAATTTCACGTCGAGTCGCACCGCCCCGATCGAACTGCTGGGCCTGCGCAAAGATGGGTCGACGCTGCCGCTGGAGGTTGAGGCGCGCACCGTGTCGCGCGACGGTGTGGCGCTGCGAATTCTGGCCGTGCGTGATGTGAGCGAGCGCAAGCGACTCGAATCGGAGCTGCGCCAGGCGCAAAAACTGCAAGTGCTGGGACAGTTGGCCGGCGGCATCGCACATGACTTCAACAACCTGCTCACCGTCATTCTTGGTTATAGCGACCTGGTACTGAGCATTTTGCCGGAAGGCTCCGACTCACTGCAGCCCGAAGTCCAGCAGATCCGCGACGCCGGCAAGCGCGCCGCGGCTCTGACGCAGCAGCTTCTCGCGTTTAGCCGCCGGCAGACATTGGAACTGCAGATTGTCGATCTGAACGAGATCATCCGCAATCTGCTCAAGATGCTTCAGCGGCTGATCGGCGAAGACATCGAGTTGACGCCGGCACTGGCGGCTGATCTCGAACGCGTGAAGGTGGATCGCGTGCAGATGGAACAGGTCATCATGAACCTGTCCACCAACGCACGCGACGCCATGAAGGACGGCGGTACCCTGGCCATTACCACCCGCAATGTGCGCGTGCGCGACGCCGACGCGCTCGTCGACCAGGGTTTGGCGCCCGGCGCGCACGTCACGCTGGAAGTGTCCGACACCGGCGTCGGCATGCCGCCCGACGTGCTGCTGCATATTTTCGAGCCGTTCTTCACCACCAAAGAACTTGGCAAGGGCACCGGACTCGGGCTCGCCACCGTGCACGGCATCGTCAAACAAAGCGGCGGCCATATTCACGTTGAAAGCGCTCCAGGCCACGGCACGACGTTCCGGATCTTTCTACCCGCGATGCGGGAACTGGCGCTGGAACTTGAGGCGGCCCGCTCCTTCGCGAACGATCGACCGGCTGGCAGCGAGACGATTCTGCTGGTGGAAGACGAGCCGGCCGTCCGGCGCCTCGCGTGCGATGTCCTGCGCATGCAGGGCTATAACGTGCTCGAGGCATCCGAGCAGGAAGCGCTCGAACTGGGCCGCGAGTATGCCGGGCCGATTCATTTACTGCTGGCCGACGTCGTCATGCCAACCATGAACGGGCGCGATCTCGCGCAACAGTTGGAGCAGTGGCGGCCCAGCATGAAAGTGCTGTACGTCTCCGGCTACGCGGACGACGTAATTACACGCCACGGCATCGCCCTGCCCAACACGGAGTTCTTGCAGAAGCCGTTTACCCCGTCCACGCTCAGCGACAAGGTGCGCCGCGTGCTGCATGCGGAAGGCGCCCCCATCTAGCCGGCACTGGCGGCGCGCAACCAGGGAGATAAGCTGACCACCACCTATGAAACGAATCGTATTCGCGATCATCGCGCTGGCATTCTGGGCCGCGCCCGCCTGGGCGCAGGGACCGGATGCGCAGGCGCTCTATACCAAGTTGTATTGCCCGTTGTGCGGCGGCGTGCGACTCGATGCCTGCCAGCTGCCCGTCTGCGAAGAGATGAAAACGGAGATCGCGCAGAAAGTGGCCGCCGGGCAGACCGATCAGCAAATCATCACATACTATCGCCAACGCTGGGGGGATCAGGTGCTCGGCTATCCGCCCGCCGAGGGCATCAACTGGGCGGCCTGGCTCGCGCCGATCGCGCTCGTGCTGGTCGGCATCGTGATCGCCGGCCGCATGGCGTGGATCTGGTCGCGTGCGCGTCCGGCAGTCGCGCGTGCAACTGGGCCAACCGGGGATGTATCGACTGAGATGGCCGCTCGGATTGAGCGCGAGCTCGACGAATGAGGAACGCGTTCCTCGGCCTCGCGGTGGTCGTTGTGCTCGCCATGGTCGCCCTGTTCGCCGTCAGTCTGGCTAACAACGCCTCGGGTCAGTTGCAAACCGGCGCGGTGCAGGATTTCACGATGACGCAGTTCGACGGCAAAGCCTATACACTGTCCAGCTTGCGCGGCAAGGTGGTCGTCGTCAACATCTGGGCGTCGTGGTGCGTGCCGTGCAAAGACGAAGCGCCCCAGCTGGAATCCGTCTGGCAGGCATACAAGGCTAAGGGCGTGCACTTCTTCGGCGCCGATTATGTCGACACCGATCGGCCGGCGATTGAGTTTCTCAAGACGTTCAATATCAGCTATCCCAATGGTCCGGATCTGGAATCGAAGATCTACCGCACATTCCGTGCGCGCGGCGTGCCGGAAACGTATGTAATCAACCAGCGCGGCGAGATTGCGAAGACATTTATCGGACCGGTAAAGGAAATCGAATTGCGAGCGATTCTCGATAGCCTGCTTGGAGCAGGCCAATGAGCGTGGAACTGGGAGTAGTGATCGGCATCGTGCTGGCCGTGGCCGCTGTCGTGTTGGTCGCACTACCATTTCGCGCCGCCGAAGACGACGACGCCAGCGAGGTGCCGCTGACCGATCTGCTGGCGCGCCGCGAGATGGCATACCAGCTGCTGCGCGATCTGGATCTCGACTTCCAGTCGGGCAAGCTGGCCGAAGACGATTATCGCCCGATGCACGTGCAGGCGCTGGCGCAGGCGGCCGAGATCGTGGCGCAGATCGATGCGTACGAAGCAAGCGTCGACGACGAGGCCGAACCTGATGAGACCGACGCTGATGTGAAGGACATCGCGTCTGCCGCCGCCGCGGTCGCGCCTGCCTCCGCCGGTAGTCCGGCGGCATTCTGCTCGTATTGCGGCACGGAACGGCACGACGACGATCTGTTTTGCCGCAAGTGCGGGCGCAACCTCAAACCAGCCGGTGGAAAGCACGTCGTCGCATGATTCACCTGCACGGGCTTCAGAAGCGCTTCGGGCACAAGTGGGTGCTGCGGGAAATCGACCTTGACATCCCGCTGGGGCAGTTTGTCAGCCTCTTCGGCCCGAACGGCGCGGGCAAGAGCACGCTGCTGCGCATCCTCGCCACGCTCAGTTCGCCGACCGGCGGACAGATTGCCATCGGCGGCTACGACCCGCGCGATTCTTCCGCGCACGTGCGCCGGCTGATCGGCTACGTCGCGCACTCGCCGATGCTGTACGGCGACTTGAGCGCGGAAGAGAATCTCCGCTTTTTCTCCCGGCTGTACGACGTCGCTGCGCCCGAAGCGCGCATTACCGAGTTGCTGCAATTGGTGAACCTGAACCATCGCCGCGCCGACCGGGTGCGCACGTTTTCGCGCGGCATGCAGCAGCGCCTCGCCATCGCGCGCGCCCTGCTCGCCGATCCGCCGGTCTTGCTGCTCGACGAGCCGGACGACGGGCTCGACCCGCAGGCGGCGGAGCAGATGCACGAGTATTTTCGCGGCTCGCGGACCATCGTGATGGTCTCGCATAACCTCTATCGCGGGCTGGCGCTGGCAGACCGCATCATCATGCTCGCGCGCGGGCGCATCACATTCGACGCCGCGGCCAGGGGAATGACGATTGGGGAACTCGAAGGACACTACCGCCGCTTCGCCGACGCCGCCAATTGAAGTCGTGCCGGCACGCACCGAATCGGCCGGCGATTTCGCGCGCAAGGCGCTGGCGGTCACGCTCAAAGACATTCGCATCGAGATGCGGACGCGCGAGTTGTTCGCCAGCATGTTCATCTTTGCGCTCATTGTCAGCGTGCTCTTCAACTATACGCTGGACCTGAAGGCGACGCAGATCGAGGACGTGGCCGGCGGCCTGCTCTGGATGGTCTTTGCCTTTGCCGGCGTGCTGGGGCTGAACCGTATCTTCACGTCGGAAAGCGAAGCGGGCACCCTGCAGGGGCTGCTGGTGGCGCCGATCGACCGCTCCGCGCTCTATCTGGGCAAACTGCTGAGCACGGTCGTGTTCATCGCCGTCACGCAGTTGATTAACGTGCCGATCTTCGCGCTATTTGCCAATCTGTCCTTTGCCAATCTCCTGCCACTGATTCCTGTCTTCCTGCTGGGCACCATCGGCTTTTCGGCCGTCGGCACGCTCTTCGCCGCCATCGCCGCCAATACACGTATGCGCGAAGTCATGTTGCCGATCCTACTACTGCCGCTGACCATGCCGGTGCTGATGGCATGCATCCAATTGACCGGCACCGTGCTGCGCGGCCAGCCGATAGAATCCGATCGGCAATGGTTATCCCTTTTGCTGGCCTACGACGTTATATTTGTCGTGGTCGGCACCTTGATTTTCGAAGCGATCACGCAGGAAGATTGACGCGGCAATCCGCCGGCGACTCCGGCGCGTACTATCATATGACGACGTGCCACAGGGGCGCGCGTGCGACACAGAGAGGAATCGGGGATGAATCAAACATCGGGTATGGAATGGCAAAGCGCCTACTGGCGCACGCTCTCCGGGGCGGGCGGCCTGCGCGCCACCTGGATCGTGGGCGGCCTGTCGCTCGTTACCACCGCAGTAGCGGTCTACATGGCGATGACGGTGCCACCCGACACGGCGACCGGCAACCTCATTCGTATCCTGTACTTCCACGTGCCGTCAGCCTGGCTCGCGTTCCTGTCCTTCGGGATCGTGGCATTGGCCAGCCTCGTATACTTGTGGAAAGGCGGCCGGCGCTGGGATGTGCTGGCGCTGGCGTCGGCCGAGTTCGGCGTCATCATGACGACGCTCACGCTCGTTTCGGGGTCCATGTGGGGTTACAAAGCCTGGGGCACCTGGTGGGTCTGGGACGCGCGCCTGACGCTGACACTCGTGATCTGGATGATCTATGTCGGGTACCTGATGCTGCGCTCGTACGTCGGCTCGGATGAGCGCCGCGCTCGCTACGCGGCCGTGCTCGGCATCGTCGGCGCGCTCGACATTCCGCTGATCCACTTCGCCACCGAGTGGTGGCGCGGCCAGCATCCGACCGCCATCGTCGTTACGTCCGAAGGGCCGAAGCTGGCCGGGCCGCTCTTCCCGCCGCTCATGGTCGGCCTGCTCGGCTTTACGCTCTTGTACGTCTTTGTCATGATGGTCCGCGTGCGCCTCGAGCAGCAGCGCGACCAGATCGCCGCGCTGGCAATCGAACGGGAGGCATAACATGGACTGGGTTCTGTTGGTTTATGGCGTCATCTTTGGGCTGATCGGCGCATACCTTCTAACGCTGTGGGAGCGGACGCGCCGCGCGGACGCCGAACTGCGCCGCCGACGCTAAACTGGGCGCAATAGAGCGGATTCACGAATAACCCGAGACAGCTAGCGATTAGCAAGGTGAGGACAAGATTTCTCAGCTGCTGCGCAGCTTCGAAATGACAACACCGTGCGCACTGTCATTTCGAAGGCACGTCGTGCCTGAGAAATCTTGCCAGCCGCCCAGATCGCGTGTCGATTTATTCCAGCAAGCGCTCTGGCGATCCGCAAAGGCCGGGGGATGACACCCCCGGCCTTTTTGCGTGCGGGGCAAGGCCAAGGCACAATCGCTTTGACAGCGCCGCGCATTGCCGCTATGCTTGCTATTCTGCAAATGCTTCCAACGGGCAGTTATCCATGAACGAAATCACCTTCGATATCCAGCAGCACACCCGGCAACTGCTCAACGCCATGACTTTGACCGACGTGCGCGCTTACGAGTACGCGCTCAACGACGGCGCGGGCATGCGCATCTGGCGCTGGGACGGCATGGTCGCCCTGCGCCCGCGCGATCAGATCGCTAACTACTTGATTGAGGAGTGGGCGGCGTGGACTGAGCCGCGCATGGACGTCATCAGCGTCGTGTCCGGCGTGCGGCGTGGGTCGGCTGAGTTCCGCATCTTTGCATACGAAAACGGCCGCTACGTCGAGCACAACCGGGCCGTCTTCGTCACCCTGCGCGGCGAGAAGATCCAGACGGTCGATCTGTACTGCGCCGAGCCAATTCCGAGCGCGCATCGCTCCGAGTGGATCGCACCGGCGGCGACGAGCGATGCCGAAATCAGCCGCCTGTTTGACGAGCGCGAATACATCGCCGACGTGCGCGACTTCCTGCCGCCGCGCTCGAACATGCGGTTGAACCTGCGCGGGAGCCTGCGCCTCTGGAACGATGCCCACCCGGCCAGCAACGGCGGCGGCAACGCGCGCTGGTCGGCGGAGGATGCCGACGAGCAGATCGAGGCGCTGATCGAGTTCCACCGTGGTCGCCAGGCCGGGTTCACTTGGTTCGTCGGCCCGTGGGACACCCCGGCGGATCTGGGCGAGCGTATGGAACAACACGGCTTGGTGCTGGCCGGCGACACCGCGTGCATGGCGCGCAATGGGCTTGCGGTGTTGGACGATATCCCCGTCAACGACGACGTGAACGTCGCACAGGTCGCCCCCGATGACGATGCCGCCATCGAATCGCTGCTGCAAATCGCCGCCGACTGTTTCCACCTGACGCCCCAGCAGATCGAACGCGAGCGCCCAGCCCACTTCGAGCGCATCAAAGACCCGCACTTCTTCGGCCGCGAACTGAACTTCCTGGCCCGGTTGGACGGCCAGCCGGTCGCCGAGGCGCGGCTGATCCTGCGCGGCGGCGTGGCGTACCTGGGCGGCGCGTCGACCCTGCCCGACAACCGCAACCGGCACATCTACTCGACCCTCCTGCGCCGGCGGCTGGAGGTGGCGCGCGCAGGCGGCCACCACGTGGCAATGATCCACGCCGAGCCGATGTCGCGCCGGATCGTGGAGCGCTACGGCTTTCGGGAGTACGGTCGCTACCGAATCTATGCGTGGATGCCGGTCATTGATTTGAATGTTATCCGCTCTCTGGTTCCCGACGAATGAGCCGGCTGCGCTACGGGCTTGACTTTGGCACGTCGAACTCGGCCATCGCACTGGCTGGAATCGGGGCGGCGCGCGTCCTGCCGATCGATCCGGCCGCGCCCGATCCGGTCGTCGCGCCGACCGTGCTGTTCATCACGCGCGAAGGCGACGGCCTGATCGGACACGAGGCCATCCGAGCCTTCGTGACGCGCAACGCCGGCCGCGAAATCGTGCGCAAGCGCGTCAACACCGGGCAGATCATTTCGACGCACTACGGCGACGAGTTCGTGCAGTTCGATGCGGACGTGGACGCGCCGGGACGCTTCTTCCAGTCGCTCAAGTCGTTCCTGCGCGACGAGTCGTTCGACGGCACCAGCGTTTTCGGCCGCAGCTATACGCTGGAGGAGTTGATCGCCGGTTTTTTGGCGGTCGTCAAAGCCCGCGCCGATGCCGCTGTCGGCAGCGACGTGCGCGCCGTAACAATGGGCCGGCCGGTGCACTTCACGGACGACGGCACACGCGACGAGAGCGCGCAGGCGCGGCTGCGCAAAGCGGCCATGCTCGCCGGTTTCGACGATGTTGAGTTTCTGTACGAGCCGATCGGCGCGGCGCTCGAGTACGAAGCCGGGCTGGATCGCGAAGAACTGGCGTGCGTGTTCGACTTCGGGGGCGGCACGCTCGACTTCAGCGTCATCCGACTCGGCCCCGGCCGACGAGGCCGTCCCGACCGCCGCGACGATATTCTTGCGGTCGGCGGCGTCGTGATTGGCGGCAACACGCTCGATGAGGACGTCATGGAGCGCCGCCTGCTGGAGTATTTTGGCAGCCGCGCGACCGCCCGCACCCTGTCGGGCAACTCCGTCGCCTATCCGCAGTGGTTGCTGTCGTTGCTCCGCTCATGGCACACCATCCAGTTGTTGAACGAGCGCGGCACCGTCAAGTTCCTGCGCGAGTTTCGCCAGATCGCGAAGTACAGCCGCGACGAAGTCGACGCCCTGCTCTGTCTGGTGCAGCGAAACTACGGCTGGGAGTTGTTCGAGGAGATCGAGCGCGTGAAGATCGCGTTGTCGACGCAGACCGACGCCGAGCTTCATTTCGTGCGCGAAGCGATTCGCATCCGCGAACCGCTGTCGCGCCGCAGCCTCGAGCGGCTGATCGCGCCGCGTATCAATGCGGCCGAGGAAGCGCTGCTTCGCACGCTGGCCGACGCGCAGGTCGAGCCGGACGATATCGACGTCGTGCTGCGCACGGGCGGCTCGTCACAGATCCCGGCCGTGCAGGCGATGCTGGAGCGCGCGTTTGGAGCGGGCAAGGTGCACAAGCAGGACGTGTTCACCAGCATCGTAAGCGGCCTGGCGCTGGCCGCGGCGGCCTGAGCGGCATGACGCCGCCAGAGTTTCTCGCCGCGCTGCGCGCCGAGCGCGGCTATCGGCAGCAACTGGTGCACGTCGAGCAGATTCCGCCGCGCGAGGCGCGTTATGGGCGGCTGGCCCGCCCGTTGCACCCCACGCTGGCCGGTGCGTTGAAAACGCTTGGCATCGATCACCTCTTCACGCACCAATCCGAGGCGATCAGCCACGCACTGGCCGGCGAGGACCTCATCGTCGCCACCGGCACCGCCAGCGGCAAGACGCTCTGCTTCAACGCGCCGGTGCTCGACGCCGTGGCGCGCGATCGCGGTGCGCGCGCCCTCTACCTGTACCCGACGAAGGCACTGGCGCAAGACCAACTTCGGACGCTGGGCGAGTTCCAGTCCGCGTGGTCTTCGCGCCCGCGCTTCGGCTTCGGCGCATACGACGGCGACACACCGGCTGCGCAGCGCACCGCCCTCCGCCAGTCGGCGCAGATCGTGCTGACGAATCCCGACATGCTGTCGATAGGCATCCTGCCGAACCACCGCCTGTGGCAGATGTTCTTCCGGGGCTTACGCTACGTGGTCGTCGACGAGGCGCACGCTTACCGCGGCGTGTTCGGATCGCAGGTCGCCTGCGTCCTGCGCCGGTTGCTGCGGATATGTTCGCACTACGATAATCGCCCGCAGTTCGTGCTCTGCTCGGCGACCATCGCCAATCCGGTCGAGCATGCGCGCAATCTGACCGGCCGCGCGATGCGCGTCGTGGACGACGACGGTTCGCCGCGCAGCGCGCGCTGGTTCGCCATCTGGAATCCGCCGGTGGCCGACAGCCGGTTGAATATCCGTCGCGGCACCACGGGCGAGGCCGCCGGCCTGTTCGCCGCGCTCGCCCGCACGGGGCTGCGCAGCATTGTGTTCGCCAACTCGCGTCGAAGCGCCGAGCGCATCCTGGCCGAGGCGCGCGAGCAACTGAAGCTCACGGCGCCCGGGCTGGCCGGCAAGATACGCGCTTATCGCGCCGGGTACCTGCCGGAAGCGCGCCGCGAGATCGAGCGCGGGCTGTTCGACGGCGACCTGCTCGGCGTGACCGCCACCAACGCGCTTGAACTCGGCATCGACGTCGGCGATCTCGACGCGACGGTGCTGGCCGGTTACCCCGGAACCGCGGCCAGCCTCTGGCAGCAGGCCGGCCGCGCCGGGCGCGGGACCGGCGACGCGCTGACGGTCTTGATCGCGGGCGACGACCCGCTCAACCAGTACTTCGCGCGCAATCCCGCCGCGCTGTTTGCGCGCCCGGTCGAGCACGCGCTGACTGATCCCGACAATCCGTATATCCTGGAAAAGCATTTGCCGGCTGCCGCCCAGGAAGTCCCACTCTCCAGCGCCGACGAGGGCCTCTTCGGCCCCGGCTTCGTCGATGCCATGGTGCGCCTGGAGAATACGGGTACGCTGGAATACCACAACGAGCGTTGGCAGTACCACGGCAGTCGTTATCCGGCGCAGGAGATCAACCTGCGCTCCGCATCGCACAAGATGGTCAAGCTCGTGCTGGAAAACGACCCGAAGCGCGTGGTCGAAGAGATTGACGCGCAATCCGCGTTGCACCGCGCACACACTGGCGCCATCTACCTGCACCAGGCAGACGCCTATCTGGTCACCCGCCTCGATACTCAGGCCGGGATTGCGATCGTACGCCCGGTCGCAGCGGCCTACTACACCGAGCCGCGCACCGTCAGCCAGACCTATATCGTGCGCTCGCACGCGTCGCGACCGATTGCGTCGACGCGCGCATACTTCGGGACCGTGCGCGTCAGCGAGCATCTGATCGGCTATCGACGCCGTCAGCAGTTCCGGGAAACGACATTGGTCGACGTCGATCTGGATTACCCGCCACAGACCTATGAGACGCGCGCGATTTGGTGGGATATCCCGGCCGCCGCCGCAACAGCACTCCAGGCGGCCAGCCGCAATCTGCACGGCAGCCTGCACGCGGTCGAACACCTGTGCACCAGCCTGCTGCCGCTGTTCGCCATGTGCGACCGACACGATATCGCCGGTGTGACCGCGCTGACGCACCCGGATACCGGCAAACCGCAGGTCTTCCTGTACGACACGGTGCCGGGCGGTATCGGCATCAGCGAGAGCGGCTTCGCCCTGCTGGAAAAACTGTGGCAGGCCGCGCTCGACACCGTGACCCGCTGCGCGTGCCGCGACGGCTGCCCGGCCTGCATCCAGTCGCCCGACTGCGGCAGCGGAAACGACCCGCTCGACAAGGCCGGTGCGCGGCTGCTGCTAACGCACCTGCTCCGCGCGCGACCGGGCGGCGAGACAAAGGCCGCATAACGATTCGCGTGCGTGGGCACGCTTGCGCGTCATGCGTGGTCGGTGTATCATCCGCGCATACACTCGCAAAGGCACGAGGAGCATGACGACAGCACCGGGCGGACAGGAATTTGCATTTGGCGGCGAGATTGTTTGGCGGCCCACCGCCGAGCAGAGCGAGCGGTCGCAGCTTTATCAGTTCATGCGCGCGCACGGCATCGCGACGTTCGACGAACTGTTGCGGCGCTCCACCGCAGATATTGCGTGGTTCTGGGACGCCGTACTGAAACAACTGCAGATCGAGTTCTACCGGCCGTACACGCAGGTCGTCGACCTGTCGCGCGGGCCGGAATGGGCGCGCTGGTGCGTTGATGGCCTGCTCAATGTCGTGCACAATGCTGTGGACAAGCGCCAGGTCCCACCCGACGCCGAGCGGCACGCGATACGCTGGGAAGGCGAAGAAGGCGCCACGCGCACCGTCACCTATGGTGAACTGTACGCGCAGGTCAATCGCGCGGCCAACGCCCTGCGCGCGCTCGGCATCGGCAAGGGCGACGCCGTCGGGCTGTACATGCCGTTGGTGCCGGAGATCGTCGTCGCCTACCTCGCCATCGCCAAGATTGGCGGCATCGTGCTGCCGCTCTTCTCCGGTTTCGGCGCGGGCGCGATCGCGTCGCGGCTGAACGACGCGGGCGCCAAAGCGATATTTTCTGCTGACGGCATGTTCCGCCGCGGCAAGGTCGTGCCGATGAAGCCGGTGGCCGACGAGGCGCTGGCCCAATGCCCGACCGTACAGCACTGCATTGTGCTGAAACGCGCCGGCAACGCCGTGGCCTGGCAAGCGGGCCGCGATCACGACTTCACCGCGCTGCTGGCCGCGCAGAGCGCCGAGGCGGCCACCGAGCGCACCGCCGCCGAAGACCCGTTCATGATCATCTACACCTCGGGCACGACCGGCCGGCCCAAGGGCGCTCTGCACACCCACGTCGGCTTCCCTACCAAGTGCACGCAGGACATGGTGCACGGGCTCGACCTGCGCCGCGATGACGTGTTCTACTGGATGACCGACATGGGCTGGATGATGGGCCCGCTGCTCGTGCTATCGTCCCTGCTGACCGGCGCGACCATGTTCCTCTACGACGGCGCACCCGATCATCCCGGGCCGGACCGCATCTGGTCGCTGGTCGAGCGGCACGGCATTACGCTGCTGGGCGTCTCGCCGACGTTCGTGCGCGGTATCATGCGCCATGGCGCCGCGCCCGCCCGGCAGCACTCACTGTCCAGCCTGCGCGCCTTCGCCTCGACCGGCGAGCCGTGGAATCCGACGCCCTGGCTCTGGCTGTTCAACGAGATCGGCGAGGGCCGCGTGCCGATCATGAACTACTCCGGCGGCACGGAGATCTCCGGCGGCATCCTGATTAGCAACTGGCTCACACCGATCAAGCCGTGCTCATTCGGCGGCCCGCTGCCCGGCATCGCCGCCGATGTCGTCGGCCCGGACGGCAAATCGTTACGCGGCGAGGTCGGCGAACTGGTCATCCGCCAACCGTGGATCGGCATGACGCGCGGTTTCTGGCGCGACCCCGAGCGCTACCTACAAACGTACTGGTCGCGCTGGCCGGGCACATGGGTGCATGGCGACTGGGCCGCGATTGACGATGACGGCCTGTGGTACATCCTGGGCCGCTCCGACGACGTGATCAAGGTCGCAGGCAAACGGCTCGGGCCCGCCGAAGTCGAATCCGCCCTCGTGCGCAATCCGGCCGTCGCGGAGTCGGCCGCGATCGGCGTGCCCGACGAGGTCAAGGGCGAGGCCGTGGTCTGCTTCGCCATGCTAAAGCCGGGCGCCACACCGAGCGAAACGTTGAAGTCCGCGCTGCGCGACGAAGTCGCTGCCGAGCTCGGCAAGCCGATGGCGCCGAAGGAGATCTTGTTCGTCAACGATCTGCCGCGCACGCGCAACGCCAAAATCATGCGGCGCGTCATTCGCGCCGTGTACCTCGGCCGCGATCCGGGCGATGTGTCATCCCTTGAGAATCCATCGGCGGTCGACGAGATCCGCCGCGTCGCAACCACACCACCAGGCAAGGACAACTCATGATCGACTCTGTATGTCTGGCCCAATCGTCCACCCTTGAGGAGGCTGCCGACTTGACGGCGCACCTCGCATCGTTTCGCTCATACCCCGGCCAGGAGGGCAATGTCCAGCGCGCCGTCCATCGCTGGCTGGTCGACAACGGCCTGCCCGCCGAGTTCATGCCAACCGCCGACACCGACAACGACCGGCCCAACGTCGTCGCGCGCATCGAGAACGGCGTTGGGCCGACCCTGCTGTTCAACGGCCACGTCGACACCGTGCTGGCTGCGCAAGGTTGGTCGTGCGACCCGTGGCTCGGCCGGCGCGACGGCAACCGCTTCTACGGGCTTGGCGCCGTAGGCATGAAGTCGGGCGTGGCCGCAACAATGCTGGCCGTGCGCGCGCTCGCGCAGCGCAAAGACCTCTGGCGGGGAACGGTCATCTTCACGTCGGTCGTCGACGAGGAGGCGTACTCGATCGGCGCAAAAGCGCTGGTGCGGGCCGGCTATAAGGCCGACGCCTGCATCGTCGCCGAGCCGTCGTTTGACCGCATCTGCGTCGGCGGTGTCGGCAAGGTGCTGGTGCGCGGCGACGTGATCGGCAGGGCCTCGCACGGCTCGCAGCCCGAGCTCGGCATTAACTCCGCGATTGAGGGCGCGAAGCTGCTGGCACGGCTCGACAGCATGCAACTCGGCCAGCATCCGCGCATGCGCTCATCGCAGTCGGTGCTTTCGTATATGAGCGGCAGCGATCAGTACGTCATCACCGTTCCCGAGAAGGCGCGCTTCACGATCAACCGCCATATCGTGCCGGGCGAGACGGACGAGAGCGTGCTGGCCGAGATGGACGCGCTCGCCGAGTTGCTGGGCTCGCCGGCGCGCTTCCAGTTCAGCATCGACCCACCGTACTACCCGCCATGGGAGACGCCAACCGATCACCCGATGGTGCAGCTGCTGACAGCGGTCTACCGCGACGAGACGGGCCGCACGCCGGGCTACCGCTACTCAACCGGCGTCGCCGACGCCAACTACTTCTCGGCCGATCTCGGCATACCGACCGTCTATTTCGGACCGCTCGGCGACGGCCTGCACCAGAAGGACGAGTGGGTCGATCTGGAAACCGTCGCCGCCTGCGTGCGCATCTACCTGCGCTTCGCGCTTGAGTTCATGCGTTGACCGTGCAGCCATCCAGCCCGATGAAAAACAACCCTAGCCACGCGCATCTGAGCGCAGAGTACCGGCGCATCGACCTCCTGATTCAAAGACAAGTGCGGCGCCTGCAGATAGCGGGATACGACCCGGCCGAAACCTTTCGCGGCCTGTTCGTGACGGACGAAAAGGCGGAGCAGTTGGCCGCGCGATCGTTCGCCGCCAACTGGTCTCACTCGGTACAACTGCCCGAGGGCGAAGACCATGCATTTGAGCAATCGCTGGCGGAGGCGACCAACGACATCGAATCGCACCTGCTGCAAGCCGATACGGACGGGCGCGTGCTGCGTCTCGTCCATCTGGCCGAAGTGCTGGGGCTGGACCGCTTCGATCTGGACACACTGCTCATCGCGATGGCGCCGGCGTTTGACACACGCTACGAGCGGCTATACGGCTTCCTGCAGGATGACGTGACACGCCGTCGCGCCGGCGTATCGCTGGTGCTCGACGCGACCTGCGGTCCCGACGATGACCGCCTGGCGTATCTGGCACGGTTCACCGACGACCACCCGCTGTTCCGGCACAAGGTACTGACCCGTGTCGTCGAACCGCCCGCCACCACAGCGCCCATGCTGGGACAGAGCCTCGTACCCGACGAATCCGTGGTCGGTTGGGTGCTGGGCCACTACCACCCCGGCCCTGCGCTCGGAGCGCTCGCCGAGGTGCAGTGGTGCGAGCATGCACCACTTGACGAACTGCTGGCTGACGACACGCTGCCGCTGATCAACGCCGCGCTCGCCGAGCAAACCGTGATCGCATTCAGCGGCCCCGACCGCGCGCGACAGGACGCCAGCGCGCGCCTGTTCGCCGTCGGGCGTGGCCAGCCGCTGCTGCGGGTCGATCTGGCCGGTGCGGGCGAAACGCCGGTGCTTGACCTGGTCCGCACGACGCTGCGCGATGCGGCGCTGCTCGCCGCTGTGCCCGTCTTCATCGGCTGGGACAGCACGTTTAGTGACGGGCACCCGCGCGCCGATATCCTCAATGAACTCGCCCGGTTCCCGGCCGCCGTTATCCTGTGCAGCCACGCCGCATGGCAGGCACGCGGCGTCGAGCGCGACCGGCACTGGATCTGGCTCGACTTCCCGCTGCCCGATTACCCGCACCGGCGCGCGCTCTGGACGCATACGCTTGACCATATCGCGCCCGGCGCCGGACTCGACACGGCGGGGCTGGCCGGGCAGTTCAACCTGACTGCCGGGCAGATCCGCGATGCAGTCATGTCGGCGCACGATATCGCCACCCAGCGGAGGTCGCCGCTCACGATGGACGACCTGTTCGCGTCGGCGCGCATGCACTCCAGCCCCGGACTGACCGGCCAGGCGCGCAAGATTCGCCCGCGCTTCACGTGGAGCGATATTGTGCTGCCCGATGAGCAGTCTGCCGTCCTGCGCGAGATCATCGCCACCGTGCGCGGGCGGCCGCAGGTGCTCGGCGAATGGGGGCTGGGCCGCAAGCTGACCGCGAGCGAGGGTGTCGCGGTGCTGTTTGCGGGGCCGCCCGGCACTGGAAAGACGATGGCCGCCGAGGTCATCGCCTCGGAACTGGGACTCGATCTGTACAAGATCGAGCTGTCGTCGCTTGTCAGCAAGTACATTGGCGAAACCGAAAAGAACCTGGAACGCATCTTCATAGAAGCCGAAACCAGCAACGCGATTCTCTTCTTCGACGAGGCCGACGCCATTTTCGGCAAACGCTCGGAAGTCAAAGATGCACACGACCGCTATGCGAATATCGAAATCAGTTACCTGCTGCAGCGCATGGAGGGTTACGACGGGGTCACCATTCTGGCGACCAACTTGCGCGCCAACCTCGATGAAGCATTTACGCGCCGCCTGCAGTTCGCCATCGACTTTCCGTTCCCGGACGACGCGTACCGCCTGCGCATCTGGCAGACATTGTTCCCCAGCTCCGTGCCGCGCAGCGCGGATGTCGACTTTGAGGTGTTGGCGCGCCGGTTCCGGTTGTCCGGCGGCAGCATTCGCAACATCATCGTCAGCGCGGCGTTTCTCGCGTCCGGCGCCGGTGGGGTTGTCACGATGGACCACCTGCTGCACGGTACGCGCCGCGAACTGCAAAAGATGGGACGCCTGTTGCGCGAGGGCGATTTGCAGACCAGCCAAACGTGATCGACAGGGCGTGCGTCAAAGCCTTGCACACCCTCTGCAACACATTGCCCCTGCGCGCGGGCGACGCGCCGCCCGTCGCTCCACCCACGAGCCATGCGCACGATTGATCCGACGATTCTGTTGACTGCCGTCGTGAACCACCAGCGTAGAACCGTGGAGGGCGCCCCGACCGACAGCAATTCTCATTTTGGCCTTGGGCGGGTACTTTCCATTGCTGGCGTGCTATGAACTGGCCCCCCTGGTGCTTGTCACGCATGCTGGCTCGCCAAGAAAGCGGCGTTGCCCTCTCCGTTAGCTTTTCCCCTGCTCCCCCGCGCGCGCGGGGGAGCAGGGGCCAGGGGATGAGGAGGCAACCTGGCGGCCGACTCCAAAATGAGAATTGCTGCCGACCGAAATATCCATTTGCATTTGTTGTGTGTTTGCTGTAGACTAGCCCGCATTGGCCGAGGGGCAACTCCCGTAGCCAATGCGCCCCTTGGGAGGGGGATGCGAAGTACCGCGCAGGACGCGCGGGTGGAGTTCGTTTGGTCGTCATGGTCACGGCCGAATATCAACTCACCCGCATCTTTTATTTGCGTGCACCCGCAGGCCGGCGTCGAGACGTTCACGGCAGATCGGCACGGCGCGCAGCGAGCGCACGCTTCCTCTCCCCACGGTTCGCGTATCTTGTTGGTCGCAGCACGTTGGCACTCAGTAGAAGCAACATAACACGATCACGTTGTTGCTCATGCATCCAGGTCGCCGGGCGGCGTCGTTCCGGCCCGGCTGCCATCGGCGCTCAATCGATCTATGTTTGACGATCTCGACGAAGTCTTGCGACAATTGCTGGTCCGCGAACTGCCGATCAAGAATGGCGACGTGGACATCGCATTCAACAAGCCCAACCGCGAGTGGTCGGGTCGCTTGAGCCGCCCCACGCTCAACATGTACCTGTACGATCTGCGCGAGAACATCAAATTGCGCCAGCACTCGATGGGCGCATCGACCATTTCGCGAACCGACGCACTGGTCACCCAGCGCCGCAATCCCCTGCGCGTCGACCTGCGCTACCTAATCACCGCCTGGGCCACCGAACCGGAAGACGAGCACCGCCTGCTGGCGCGCGTGCTGCTCGCGCTGTTCCGCAGCCCCGAACTGGCGGTGGGGTCGCTACCCGAGGCATTCCGCGACCAGCCGGCGCCGATCACACTGCAGGCCGCGCAAATGGAAGACATGCAGAACCCGGCCGACTTCTGGGGCTCGATGGACAACGAGTGGAAGCCGGGCATCGCATGCGTTGTGACCATGGCGCTGAATCCGTACCAGGCATTCACCGGCCCGCTGGTATCCACGGCGGAGATCCGCCTCGGTCAGAGCCGTGCACCGCACACGCGCACGCTCGACGGCGCGCCCGAAATCATCATCGGCATCGGCGGCATGTTGCGCAGCGCCGAGCCGCTGCGCAACCCGCGCCTGCGCATCCTCGAGCGCGCGCTCAACGCCGCCGTGCAGGACGACGGCCGCTTCGTCATCTTCGGGCTGGACGATGGTGACTACACGCTTGAACTGACGGCCGACGGTCGTCCGCCCAGCCGGCACCGCATCAGCGTGCCCGCCAAATCGTATGAAATCCAACTCTAAGGTCATCACATGCCACGGCGCGGCCGCCTGCACGGGAGAACGGGCGTCCGCTGCGTGGCACCCGATGCGCCTTGCGAAAGGGGGTGGATCGGGAAGCCCACACCATTTGTTTCAGGCAGCACACTAAACCTGCAACCCACCGTAAGCTTATTCCGAAAGGAGCAATGCCTTGCCAGAGTATCTTTCACCCGGCGTGTACATGGAGGAGGTCGATCGCGGCCCCAAGCCTATTGAGGGGGTTGGCACCGCAATGGCCTGCTTCGTCGGTTTCACCGAGAAGGCGCAGTTGTCCGAGCGCGTTAGCGGCGATCTGGTCACGCGCGATCTGCTGAACCGGCCCCAGTTGGTCACCAACTGGAGCCAGTACGCCGAGCGCTTCGGCGGTTTCGTCGATGGCGCTTACACGCCGCACGCGGTCTACGGCTACTTCCTGAACGGCGGCAGCCGCTGCTACGTTGTCAGCGTGCGCACGATTCCCCGCGCGCAGGCCGCCCTGCTCGGCAGCGACGGCAAGCCGCAGTTGCTCGTCCGCGCCAAAACAGCGGGCTTCGGCGGCGCCAAGCTGCGTGTGTCCGTTACGGGCGCGACGCAGGTCGCCGCGCCTGCCGCGGACAAGAAGCCCGCAGCAGCGAAAGGCAAAGAAGGCGACGGCCCCGACACACCGCCCGCTCCGGCCGCGCCGGCTGCCGGCGGCGGCGGCTTCACTCTGACGGTTGAGCGCGAGCGCTCGGGCGGCGGCTGGCGCGCCGAGGAGACGCTGAAGGACATCGCGCTCGGCGAAGTGACGCGCGAAGACGGCAGCAAGGGCATCGCGGTGATGTACAAAGATAACCGCGGCTCGTCGCTGGTCGACGTCATTGTACCGGACAACGCGACAGCCGTCGCCAGCCTGTACCCGCGCGAGCAGAGCCAGACGCTTTCGATTGAAGCCAACCTCCTGCCGGCCCCGGCCCTCTCGGAGTTCCAGGGCAACGTCGAGGAGCGCACGGGCATCGAAGGGCTCGAAGAGCTCGACGATGTGACGATGGTCTGCGTGCCGGACCTGATGACGAGCATGCCCGGCCAGAAGCTGGACCTGAACATGGTCAAGGGCGTGCAGACGGCCATGATCGCGCACTGCGAGCGCATGCACGACCGCGTCGCCATCATCGATCCGCCGCCCGGCATGTCGCCGCAGGCGATCAAGAAGTGGCGCATGGACACGGCCGGCTATGATTCGTCCTACGCGACGCTGTACTACCCGTGGGTCGAGATCATGGATCCGCTGACCAGCCAGCCGCGGCAGATTCCGCCCAGCGGCCACATGGCCGGCATCTGGGCGCGCAGCGACAACACACGCGGCGTCCACAAGGCGCCCGCCAATGAAGTCGTGCGCGGCGCGACCGGCCTCGCCTACAACATGACCAAGGGCGAGCAGGACACGCTCAATCCCAACGGTGTCAACTGCATTCGCGCCTTCCCCGGCATGGGTATCCGCGTCTGGGGCGCGCGCACGCTGGCCAGCAACCCGTCGTGGCGGTACCTGAACGTACGCCGCCTGTTCAACTTCGTCGAGAAGTCGATCGAGCGCGGCACGCAGTGGACGGTCTTCGAGCCGAACGACCAGTTGCTGTGGGGCGCCATTCGCCGCGACGTGTCGAACTTCCTGACCGTCGTCTGGCGCGACGGCGCGCTGTTCGGCCTCGCGCCGGGCGACGCGTTCTACGTCAAGTGCGACGAGGAACTGAATCCGGCGGCCTCGCGCGACCTCGGCCGGTTGATCATCGAGATCGGCATCGCGCCCGTCAAGCCGGCCGAATTCGTGATCTTCCGCATCAGCCAGTGGTCCGGCCCCGGCGCATAGTACGCGCCCACGGGATTTCACTTTTCATCCATCAAGGAGAGATTGACAGATGGCAAAGAACACAGGGCGCGATAGCGATCCGATTCCGAGTTTTTCGTTCGTGCTCGATTTCCAGGGCACCATCAGCGGCGCGTTCTCGGAGGTCGGCGGCATCGGATCGGAGAACGAGGTCATCGAGGCCAAGAACGTGGGACAGAAGGGCCAGGAGTACATCGTCAAGGTGCCGGGCCGCTTGAAGTGGACGGAAATCACGCTCAAGCGCGGCATCACGGACACGATGGACATGTGGGAGTGGCGGATGTCCGTCGAGCAGGGCGCCATGGCTAAGGCGCGCAAGAACTGCTCGATCACGATGTATGACCGCAATTTCAAACCGGCGGCGCGCTGGGACCTGGTCAACGCCTGGCCGTCGAAGATCACCGGACCGAGCGTCAAGTCGGACAGCAACGAATTCGGCGTCGAGGAAATGGTCTTGCAGCACGAAGGCATGAAGCGCGTGTCGGTCTAGTCGCGCTGGCGTGTGGCCGGCGGCGTGCGGGGTTGCCCGTGCGCCGCCGGTCGTGCGCAGAACGGGCACCCGGATGGCACAACAAACGGAGTTCGAGTTCGAGTTGCCGGTCGGATTCACCGACGCAGACGGCAACCTCCACCGCCGCGGAGTGATGCGCATGGCGACCGCCATGGACGAGATCGCCCCGCTGCGCGACGTGCGCGTGCGTTCCAACCAGGCGTATCTCGCGGTCGTGCTTTTGGCGCGCGTGATCACCCAGCTCGGTACGCTGACCAGCGTGCCGACAACGGTGATCGAGAACCTGTATGTCGCCGATCTGGCGTACCTGCAGGCGCTCTATCGCCGCATTAACGAGGATGGCAAGAGCATCATCAGCCTAACCTGCCCCCACTGTCAGAATTCGCATGAGGTCGACCTAGCCGACCTGGGGGGATCGTAGGCTACCCGCTGGACCGCCTGCACCAGGAGGTAGCCTATGTGGCGTATCATTTTCATTGGCCGCGCGGTGAGATTCTCGAAATGGAGCACGCCGAGCGCCAGCGCTGGGTCGCGGAAATCGCCGGCATCAACCGCCGGCTAAGCGCGGACAGCACCAACGAGCAGGCAGAAACATAGCACGTTCCAATGCCGCAGAATAACGATCAAACACAACACACCGAATCGCAAACATCCGGGCCGAACGGTGCGGGTCTGGATGAGTTGGATGCATCCGAGTTGCGCGAACTGGCGACGGAACTGGTCGCTCTGATGCGCGCGGAACTGCGGCGCGAGCGCGAGCGGCTGGGCGGGCCGCGCGGCGGCCGATAGGTACTCAACTATGTCGCAGACACGACAGGACCACACGTCGGTTCACAAGTTCGCGTTTGTGCTCACCCTGGACAACAACGTATCGATCGGCGAGTTCAGCGAGTGCAGCGGGCTGTCCATCGAGCGGGAAACCAAGCCGTACTCGGAAGGCGGGCTCAACGACTACACGCACACGCTGCCCGGCCGCCTGAAGCATTCGAACATCACGCTCAAGCGCGGCGTCACGACGGATTCCAAGGCGTTGTGGAAATGGTTCGATGCCGGGCGGTTTGACCTGAAGATCACGCGGCGCGACATCTCCATTAAGTTGCTGGATGTGGGTGGCGAGACGGTGCGGCACTGGGATATCCGGGGCGCCTATCCAATCAAGATCACGGCCCCCACATTGAACTCCGGCAGCAGCGAGGCGGCGATCGAGACACTGGAACTGGCGCACAAAGGCATCCAGCTTTCTTTTGAGCGCAAATAGGCACATGGTATGACGGCCGTAAACAGCCGCAATCCGGCGCGCAGCCTGGGCGAACGCGTCTTGCGCCGCCACCTGGGGCAAGCCACCGAGGCCGCCGCGATGGCCCGCAGCGCGGGAAGCGCGCTAGCGCTGGCACTGCGCATCCAGCGCAAGGTTTCACGCGCCACGTCGCTGCGCCCGTCGCTCGTCACCGAAACGGCTGACAACAGCGGCCGCTTCGCCGGCGAGGTTGAAGCACGCTTCCCGCTGGTCCAGCGCAAGTTTGTCCGGCGCGCCACGGGCGCAACCGGGGCGCCGCCGTTGTCGGATGCCTCGGCCGAGTCGTCCCCGCTGCCGCAAGACGATGCGCCGTCGATCCAGCGCAGCGTCGAGACGAGCGACGCCGACGAGGCCGACGCGCAACCCATCCGGTTGCCTTCGATGAACGATATTCGCGAGCGCATACGCCGCTCGCAGGCCGCCGCAAGCAGCCCTGAGGCTCAGGCTCCGGCCGACACGGAGCCGCCCGCTGCCGCCGAGCCGCAGCCGCGCACAATGGACGAGGTGCGACAGCGGATTCAGCGTTCCACGGCAGCCGCAGCGTCCGTACTCGGCGGAGCGCCGAGCGCCCCGGCCGCGCCGCAAACGCCCGCGGTGGATCCTTCACCACGTTTCATCGCACGGCAGGCGCGCCGGCGCGCAACGATCGAGGAGATCACGCCCAGTACCGCAAGATCGGTGCAGCGCGAGGTAGGCGAGCCGACGTCTTCGCCGCGCGAGCGGCGCACCAACACGGCAGAGGCAGCGGGCGGCGCGGACAGCGACGAGGGTGACGCGGCTGCCAGCGCGCCGGTGATACAGCGCACGTTTGAGGCGAGTCGGCCAGCCATAGATTTGCCGGCGCGGACGAGCGATGAACGCACGGAAGTAACTCCCACAGTCGAAGCAACGCGAAGCCATGTCGTAGTACGTGCACCTTTACAAACGAGCGACGCGACGGACACCGTACACCGGGCATTCGACGACAAGGCGCCGACGCTTGCATCTGGCGTTCGTGAGGTACACAACGCATCAGAACCCAGTGCGTCTCGCCCGGTCGTCACGACGCCCCAACCGAGCCTTGATACCGAGCGACCGCTGCGGCGGCAAGCGGACGGAACGGCCACCACACATCGTGAGGCAAGTGGCAATCCTCCAAGCCAAGTCGCGCCGCTGGCAGCGCAGCCGACCAACCAGGCGTCGACAAACATCCAGCGGGATGTCGCCGAAAGCGCACCAACGCTCTCGGCCCCGGCGCGGCCAGTCGCACCGTTGAGTGAGACCACAGCGGTGGTCCAGCGAATGGAAGTGCCAGCAGAGTCATTGCCCGCCGAAGCAAGCGCACATAGCGTTGAGCCGGGATCAGCATCGGACGTACAGACGGAAACGCCAAACCGCCCGTTGGCTGATGCGCCGCAAGCGCATGGGTCGGAACCCCCTGTGCAGCGCCGGGTTGCCACCGCCACGGATACAACAACACCAAGCGGCGCCGCAAGCCGCTTGAGTGAGGCGTCCTCTGTGCCGCAGGCGACGTCTTCGCCGGTGGCTGATGCGCATCCATCGGCAGAATCGATCATTCAACGCAGCCCGGAAATCGAGACGGACCCGGAGAATGAACCCAGCCAGGCAGCGATTGAAGCGCAGCCAGAGAGTCGCACGACCGTACGGCGACTGGTCGACCAGCCGTTGACGCTTGCGAGTGACACGCAGAAAACGGTGCCGGCAAGTGCGACGACCGACCGAGTAGCGCCTACGGTTGAAGGCGCGACGCCGGTTGAGACGCCCCGGCAGTCCACGAGTTCGACAATCCAGCGAGCGGTGCTGGCCGAGACCGGCGGATCAGCCCCGGCGGCGACCGCCGAATCTGCGCCGAGCGAGAGCTCTACGAGCACGACTTCGTCGGAGACCGGGCAGCGATCGGCAAGCGCTGTGGCGCCGACATCACGATCAGAGACGCCTGTTGTGTCGCAGACCGACGAGCTGCCCGTCACACGCGCGCTTGAGGAAGCGAGTTTGCCGCCGGCGATTCTGCGCCAGACGAGTGACACCGCAGGCGTCTCGACTAACGCGCCCGCGCCAGTACCCGCAGATCAGCCACCGCCATCGTCCAGGCCGAGTGCAGAGGTGGCCGGAGAGCTCTCGGCAATGTCGCCCCCGAGTGCACCATCCATCCAGCGGATGATAAGCCAGCCGTTACCCTTGCGCGCGTCAGTCACGCGGGCACAGCTTGGCGCGAGTCCAGCTCCCATATCTGGCACGGAGTCAATCGCCAACGAACCGGAGCCAGCAAGTAGCGCAAGCGCTGACGTAATTCGGCGGCTGCCGAACACGGACGCAGGTCAGACGCCAAGCAGTGAGATACCAGAGGCTCAGCGGTCATCGGACGTTCGCCGGCACTCTGACGTCGGCACGTCACAAACGCAAATTCATGTGTCACCTGCCAGTGGCAGCACGGCAGCCATTCGCCGGCAAGCCAATACTGGCCTACCGCAGACGCCGTCACCAGTGCAGTCCGCGAGTGGAGATGTCGCGAGCAGCACGGTATCGTCAGCCCAGCCGAGCAAGCCGATGGCGCAGGCTGAAGCGGGGCATGCCGATCTGCCCGCCATCCGTGCTGAAGTACCGACTTCGTCGCCACAGATCGTGCAGCGCAAACCGATATCGGAAGCGCCGCAGGACGCGACAAACGCGCCAGACAAGCATATGTCCGCTGAGAGACGCAATCCGGTTTCGGTTCAGCCCAAGGTGCCGCCCACGTCGGTGCCCGATTCGAGCATCCAGCGCGCAACGGCGTCCAATGAGGTCGCCGATTCGCGCGTCGAGCCGCCGACGGTTCCGCCCGAACACCGACAGCAAGCGGTAGGCGTGCCGCAAGCGCCGGCTCAATCAGCATCCGATCGCGCTCCCGCCGTTCAACGCGCCCTCGTAAGCGAGACCGCCAACCGGCCGTTAAGCGATGCGGCGACGCTCAGGACGGCGCCCGAAATCGCGGAGGAAGCAAGCACACCGGCGCAAGTCAGACGGACCATTTCGGCCCGTCCTGCGGGCAGTGTAACGGAAGCGCCGCTTCCGTATACGCTGCAGCCGGTAGACCGTATCGACGTGTTCCGTTCGCCGCTGTCGGTGCAGCGGACCGTCGTTCCGGCAGAGTTGGCTGCAACCGCCCCGCCGCTCCCATATGTGCCGCATGATGCGGGCCGCGCGTCGGTCATGCCCGTGGCTGTACGCCGTGACGCGTCAGCGCCAGTGCGGCGGTTGGCAGCCGCGCCGCATGCCGGCGACGGCGCAGGCGGCGAGCCGTCATTTGCGCCGCGGCAGATTCGCGAAGTACGATATGCACCACAAGCGCCGCGTGTACAGCGCGCAATCAATTCCGATGCCGGCGTCGAACAGGGCGGTAACCTCGACGCGATGCCGGAAACCCTGAACTCGGTTTCGTCGCCGCCATTCGAGCCGCAGGGGCTAATGGATACTGACCGCCTGTCAATGCAGAACCTGGCGCGCCGTGTTTACCCGTTCGTGCGTGCCCTGTTGGCCGCCGAGCGCGAGCGCCGGCCGTAGTAAAGGGATCATCCTATGAGTAATCGCAACCAGCAATCGGGCAGCCTGCTTAAGGCGCGCGTCACCCGCCTTAAGCGCACCGGGCCGGATACCTATAAGGATTCGGGCGCGACGCCAAAGAAGGACTATATCGACTGCCTGTTCAACCCGGCCGAGTTGACGCTCAGCAAGTCGAGTAGTTGGAGTCCGACGGCCGTCGCAGAGCGCAACGTCGAGAACTGGGCGTTTGGCGGCGGCAAAGGTGCGTCGCTCAAGATGCACCTGTTCTTTGACACGACCGACAGCGGTTCTGATGTGCACGTGTACTCTGATTTTCTGTTCGGTCTGCTCGAACTCGACCCAGGCACCGTGGGCTCGGACAAAACCGTTCCGGCGGAATCGTACCGTTGCCGCTTCCAGTGGGGCAAGTACCAGTTCTTCGAAGCGGTCATCTATCCGAGCGTCAGCGTCACGTACAGCATGTTCTTGCCCGACGGCACGCCGGTGCGCGCCGAGGCCGACGTAACGTTCCAGCAGGTGCGCGACGAGAACATCTACAAGAAACAGAATCCGACGTCGATGAGCCACGCGCGCAAGAGCCGCGTCGTGCTGGAGGGCGAGACGCTGGACTGGATCGCCTACCAGGAATATGGCGATCCCGCGCTGTGGCGCCATATTGCACGTGAAAACGATCTGGCCAACCCGATGGAACTGACGGCCGGACAGATCCTGCGCATTACGCCGGCGCCGTAGCCGCCAGAGTGACTTGCTAAATGTCTAACCCATACGCAATTAAACTCAACCTGAAGCTTGGCGGGCAGGACTTGCCGGAAGTCGACAAGCAGGATATTGTTGAAATAGTCGTCGACACCGACCTGAACCAGCCAAACATGTTTTCGCTGCTATTCGATGATCCGGAATTGAAGTGGGTTGACAACACTTCACTTAAACTGGGTGCCGAAATCGAAATCAGCTTTGACCGCGCTCCGGTCATGAAAGGCGAGATCTCCAGCCTGGAACCGGCATATACCGCGCAGGGTCATACGACGCTGCTCGTCCGGGGCTATGACAAGAGCCATCGCCTCTACCGCGGCACGCAGACGCGCGCATTTCTGAAGGTGTCTGACAGCGATATCGTGAGCAAGCTCGCCAAGGAAGTCGGGCTCAGCGCCACCGTCAAGGCCACCAAGCCGGTGCGTGACTATGTGCTTCAGTACGGGCAGAACAATATGCAGTTCCTGCGCATGCTGGCCGCGCGCAACGGCTATGTTGTCTACAGTGACGGCCAAAAACTGTTCTTCCAGCCGCCGGTGGCGCTGTCGACCGCTCAGGTGGAACTAGAGCACGGGAAGGATTTGTTGGACTTCCGCCCTCGCGCTTCCGGTGTCGACACCGCGCCCGACAAGGTCACGTACTACGGTTGGGACGTCAAGAAGAAGGAAGCCATCGTCGGCCAGGCCGGCAAAACAAACACGACCACCGCCATTGGACTGGGTGACGGGGCCAACGAGCTTAAGAAGGCGTTCGGCAGCAATGCCCACACGGCATCGCCGGTCGTCGTAGACATGAACGATGCGCAGACACGCGCTACAGCGCATGCCAGCGCCGCGGGAGCCGAATTTCTTCAAGCGGAAGGGACATGCGTGGCCAGCGCGAACCTGGTAGCCGGCAAGGTCGTGAAGATCAAAGGGGTTGGGACGCGGTTCGGCGGAAACTACCTGGCAACTTCCGTCCGGCACGTGCTTAACGCCGGCAACTGGTTGACGTCTTTCGGCGCTACGGGTTATGCGCCGGGCACGCTGCGCGCTTTGCTGGCGCCCGAGACGGAGCCAACCGCCCTTTCCGGAGTCGCCCCCGCGATAGTGACGAACAACAACGATCCGGAGAAAATGGCGCGCGTCAAGGTCAAGTTCCCGTGGATGCCTGGCGGCAATATCGAAAGCGACTGGTTGCGCGTGGTGTCGCTCATGGCTGGCGCCGATCGCGGCATGCTGTTCATACCCGAAGTCAATGACGAGGTGCTCGTTGCCGCGGAGTTTGGCGACTGGGCCAGGGCGTACGTTGTCGGCAGCGTATGGAATGGCAAAGACGCGCCGCCGCTTCAGGTGAGCGCGTACCAGAAGAACGGCAAGGTCATACAGCGCGTCATCAAGACGACATCGGGGCATACGATCCTGCTTGACGATTCTGACGACGCGCCCAAGATCAGCATCATCGATAAGACGACCAGGAACAAGATTGTCATCGACTCAAAAAACAACTCGATGGAGATCGCCTGCGACAAGGATCTGAAAATCACCGCCAAGGGCAAGATCGATATCGAGGCGGCGCAGGATGTGACAATCAAGGGCATGAACATGAAGATGGAAGCCAATTCCAACTTCAACGTGGACGCCAAGGCGAACGTCGGGCTAAAGGCCACGGCCAATTTGTCGGCCGAGGCGACCGCGCAATTGAGTCTCAAAGGCACCGCGCAGGCAAGCCTGGAAGGCACCGGCGGCGTCAAGGTAACCAGCCCGGCCATCGCGCAAATCCAGGGTTCGCTGGTCAAAATCAACTAGGAGAGCCATATGCCACCTGCTGCCCGCATGGGCGACACCACCGCACACGGCGGCTCAATCGTACTGGGCGCGCCAACCGTCTTGATTGGCGGTCAACCGGCCGCGCGCGTCGGCGACATGCATGTCTGCCCGATGGTGACGCCGGGCGTGCCGCCGATCCCGCATGTCGGCGGCCCGATCCTGCCGCCGGGCAGCCCAACCGTGCTGATCGCCGGGCAACCGGCCGCGCGCATGGGCGACATGGCGGTCTGCGTGGGGCCGCCCGACTCCATAGTCATGGGTTGTCCGACCGTAATGATCGGGCCGTAATACCGTTTCGGATTGATCGTGTCACGCAAAGCCTGGCGCGCCAACCGTGCAGGCCAAGTCGCAGCCGGCCAGTTTGCTACGCGCGCGAAGCATCTTTGTTAGCGCAATGAAGCTTCGCGCGTGATGCTAATCACAAGACCCATAGGCATGAAACCAGAGCAACGCGACAGACAATTCATCGGCACCGGCTGGGCGTTTCCGGTGCAGTTCAGCCCGCGCGGGCGCATCGCACTGGCCACCGGTCCGCACGACGTCGAGCAGTCGATTCGGATCGTTCTCGGCACCGTGCCCGGCGAGCGCGTCATGCGTCCCGAGTTCGGCTGCCGCGCCTGGGAACTGCTGTTCGCGCCGCGCAACCCGGCCACCGAAGGCCTGCTGATGGCGTATATCGAGCAGGCGCTGGGGCGCTGGGAACCGCGCATCGACGTGCTTAGCGTGGAGATCTCGGACGACCTGCAGAATGACGGCGCGCTGATCGCGGAAATTCGCTACGAGATCAAAGCCACTCACGACGAGCGCAGCATCGTGTATCCGTTCTACATCCTGAACGAAGAGGAAGCCTAATGCCGTTACCGGAACCAATTCTGGACGACCTGCGCTTCCAGAGCGATATCGTGGATGAGGCGCGCCGGCGCATCATCCGCTACTGTCCCGAATGGACCGAATACAACCTGAGCGACCCGGGCATCACGCTGATCGAGTTGTTCGCGTGGATGACCGAGATGATCACGTACCGCATGAACCTGGTACCGGAGAAGAACTATATCCGGTTCATGGACCTGCTCGGCATCCAACTGCAGCCGGCCAGCAGCGCGCGCGCGGAGTTGCTCTTTCGCCTCGCCACGCCGCTGCCCATCGCCCCGGACGACATCACAACCGTGCGCATCCCGCGCTCGACCGAAGTCGCCACGCGCGCCACCGACGAGGCGGCCGAGGTCATCTTCACGACCGACGCCGAACTGATGGTGGTTCCGCCGCGCCTGTCGCAGTTGCGCCGCACGGACGAGTTTCACCGTAACTTTTCGTCGCGACTCGGCGTGGAGCTGTTCTACCCGTTCTCGCGGCAGGATCCCGCCATGGGCGAGACGTTCTACGTTGGCTTCGACCCGGCGGCGGGCGACCTGCGTGGGCACATACTGCAGATGCGCTTCGAGACCGAAGAGACGCAGGCGACCGGCGTCCGCCGCGAAGATCCGCCGCTGGTCTGGGAATGCTCCACCGGCCCGGATCGCTGGGACGAGATTACGCCCAGCACGCGCGCGGGCGAAAAAGACACGACGGGCGGCCTGAACAACCCGTCGGGACAGATCGTCTTTTACCTGCCGACCACGCTGCAAGCCGCCGATGTGCAGGGCGTACGCGCCCAGTGGGTGCGCTGCCGCATTGAACAGCGGCGGACCGAACAGGGCATGTACACCCAGTCGCCGCGCATCCGTGACCTGGCGGTATTTACACTCGGCGCCACCGCCGCTTCAACGCACGCTGTGCCTGTCTATGAAGAGCTGTTGGGCACGAGCAACGGCGACGCTAACCAGGTGTTCCATCTGCGCAACACCCCGGTGTTGGACCTCGCCGCGTTCGAATGCGTGGAGATCGAAGAAGTGCGCGACGGCGAAACGGTTTTCGTGCCGTGGCAGCGCGTCGCCGATTTCTCGCAGTCCGATCGTCACGAGCGACACTTCATGCTGGATACCGCCAGCGGCGAAGTGCGCTTCGGGCCCAATGTGCGGCAGCGCGACGGCACGATGAAGCAGTATGGCCGGGTGCCGGGCGCGGGTGCAGCCGTCCGCTTCAACCAGTACCGCTTTGGCGGCGGCGTGGCGGGCAATGTCCCGGCGAACCGGCTCACGTCGCTCAAGTCGTCCATTCCGTACGTGGACACGGTGACCAATCCAAAGCCGGCCGATGGCGGGCGCGACCAGGAAAGTCTGGACGAGGCCAAGATGCGCGCGCGGCGCGAAATGCGCGCCCAGCAACGCGCCGTGACCGCCGAGGACTACGAAGACTTGAGCAAGACGGCCACCCGCGAAATCGCGCGCGTGCGCTGCAATCGCCTGCCGAACAGCGCGTTGGCCCCCGGCCAGGTTGAACTGCTGGTCGTGCCATCGTGTTTCGACGCGCTGCGCGCCGGCGACCTGTCGCGTCTCGAAGCCGACGCGAACCTGCGCAAGCGCCTGGTCGCCCACCTCGACCCGTACCGCCTGCTGACCACGACGATCCAGGTCAGCGAGCCCAAGTATATCGGCGTCAAAGTGACAGCGGAGATCGTGCCGTCCGAGTACGTCAAGCCCGAAACCGTGCGTGAGCGCGTGCTGCGCGCACTGCGCGTGTTCCTGAACCCGCTCGACCTGCGGCAGAGCGGTAGTGACGGCTGGAATATCAGCGATACGGCCATGGGCGATGCGCTGCCCGAGAACTACGAAGGCTGGCCGTTTGGCCGCGACCTTTACATTTCCGAGTTGTTCGCTTTCATCCAGAAGGTGCCGGGTGTCAAGCATGTGCGCGACATTCACCTGGCCCAGCGCGCTGTCGTACCAAACAAAGAGGTCAACCTGGCCTCCGAGAGCGGCGATAGCGGGCGCCCGCTGACGGCCGTGACCGGGCGGCGCATCGAGGTGCCGGGCGACACGCTGATCTGTTCGCTCGCGCATGATGTGCAGATCGTGGAGCTATGATCGCGCCGACCAACGCCGGGCTTCCGGTCAGCCATCGCAAGATCGCTGAATTGCCGTTCAGCGTCTCGCACGTGGCGGACGCGCACAAGCGGTATCCGGGCGAAGACGTGACGTTCTATGCGCGCGTCGACACGCACAACCCGGCGGCGTTCAAGCTGCATGTCTCGCTTCCGGACGGGCTTGAGTTCGTCTCACAGGCGACCGTCAACGCGCAGCCCGCGGGCGCGTGGGGCGACGCCATGCCGCAGATTGGCCGGATTGGCGGCGAGACGTACGTCACATGGGAATGGGTCGCGCCCGCCGCGTATACGGCGCGCATCGAGGTCTCGGTCACGGCGCGCATCATGCCGGCTGAGCGGCCGGTCGTCATCGACAGCACCGGCTATGTGACCGAAGCCGTCGAGGGCGGAGCGGAGCGGGTTGCCGCGCGCGACGTCGCGACCGTGCACGTAGCGACGGCCAGCCGGCTCATCAAATACCTGCCGGCGCTGTACCACGACGACGATCTGATGGGCCGCTACCTGATGATCTTCGAGTCGCTGCTCTCGCCAATCGAAGAACGCATCGAGACGATGTCGTACTTCTTCGATCCGCGCGTGACGCCGGCGCACTTCCTGCCGTGGCTGGCGACCTGGGCCGATTTGCAACTGGATGAGCGCTGGCCGGTCGATAGCCAGCGTCGGCTGCTGCGCGCGATTGCCACACTATACCGACGCCGCGGCACCCGCGCCGGGCTGGCGCAGTTCCTGGAGATATACAGCGGCTTTGCGCCGGAGATCACGGAATCGCGCGCGAACAATTTCCGGCTCGGCTCCGGCAACCGCCTGGGTCCAACCGTAGCCATCGGCAAGGGCAATGCACCGCAGTCGTTCCAGGTGCTACTGCGACTGCCGCCTTTCGACGGTCCGGATGCCGAGCGGCGCGAGAAAGAGCGACAGCGCGTCATCGAATCGATCATCGTGTCCGAAAAACCGGCACACGCCCATTATTCGCTTGAAATTGTGCTGGACGCCGATGCAACGCCCGCTGCTGCTGACCCGGGACCAATCCGGCCGGTGTGAACCAAGCTAAACTCAAGGATCGAGCGACGTGAACATTGACGAACTGATCAAACAACTGCCGACTCGCCGCCTGAAGGCGATGGACGGCCTGGCCGTGACCGCCGACGTGTGGGACGAGGCGCACGACTTTCACCGACTGCAGGACCAGTATCACGCAGCACTGATGCACGCCAGTGGTATCGTCGCCGGGCTCGAAGTCATCGCCGGCGACCCGCCCGATTCGACCGTGTACGTCAAACCGGGCATGGCGCTGGATTCCGAGGGTCGCCTGATCGTTCTGTCGCAGGCGACCACCTATGACATTGGCAAGACGCTGAGCGGTCCAGTACTGCTGTGCCTGAGCTATGCGGAAAGCCGGCCGACCCTTGACGAGGGCGGGCAGCAGGACGCTAACCGCATGCACGTCTTCGCGCAATACGCACTGGAGGCCGTGCCGACCCTGCCGGCGACGCCGGTGGTCGAACTCGCGCGCGTCCGGCGCTCGGACCGCAACGCGCCGATCGTGAATGCACGCGACGCCGCGCACCCCGAGGCGAACGCGATTGATCTGCGCTACCGCGCCAGCATCGCGCCCCCGCCGGCCACCGTCGTGACGATAGCCGTCGGTTATGTCGGCGGCGAGCGCAACGACCGGCACGCGCGCGGAGTCGATCTGCTGGCGCAGGCCATGTCGCGCACCGGCGGCGTCCGCGTGAACGTGGATGATCAGGTGGCACTGTCCGGTAAACTCGATGCGTATGCGCTCGTGGTTGTCATCGCCAGCGGCAAAGCCGCGTTGACCGCAGACGAAATGACCGGTCTGTACCACTACCTGCAGGCGGGCGGCACGGTGTTGCTCGAAAGCTGCCGTCACGACGCGGCGGGCGCGCCGCCGGCCGATGCGATGTTTCGCGACGCCCTGGGGTCGCTCGGCATCAAAGTGGCCGATGTACCACGGACGCATGCGCTGCTGTCGCGCCCCAACCTGTTTGGCGCGCCGCCGGCCGGTTTCGAAACGCAGGGGCCGACCAAGATCAGCGTCGCCGACGGCGTTCTCTTCAGCGAGGCCGACTACGGTTGCCTGTGGCAGGGCGAGCGGCGCGGCGCCCCGGCGTCGCGCGAAGAGATCCGCGCGGCGCACGAGTGGGGCGAGAATATCGTCACCGTCGCATTGACCCGCCGGCTGGCTGTGAGTACGAGCGCCAAATGATGGAGGCTCCGGACATAACCAGCGCCGTGCTGGCACGCAACGCCTCCATTCAGGCGGCGTATGACGCCATTCCGTATCCGAGCCTGTCGTACGCGCAAACGCACCCCGACACGCTGGCCACGGTCGCTCGGCTCGCGGGACTGTCGCCGGCGCCGGTCGAACGCTGCCGGGTGTTGGAGCTTGGCACCGGCAGCGGCGGCAACCTCCTGCCGATGGCCGAGGCGCTGCCCGACAGCACGTTCATTGGCATCGACTTGTCGGCCCGCCAGATAGAGGTCGGCCGGCAGGTCGTCGATGCGCTCGGTCTGAAGAACATCGCGCTGCGCGCTGAAAGCATCCTGGATATTGGCGCCGATTACGGCACGTTCGACTACATCATAGCGCACGGTGTCTATTCGTGGGTGCCGCGCGCGGTGCAGGACAAGATCCTGTCGATCTGCCGGACGAACCTGGCGCCGCAGGGCGTCGCCTACGTCAGTTACAACTGTTTTCCGGGCTGGAAAATGCTCGGCGCCATTCGCGACATGCTGCTGTACCGCACGCGCGACATCGACGAGCCGATGGTCAAGGCGGCACACGCCCGCGACATGCTCAATTTCGTCAGCGATGCGCTGCAGAAGTCCAACGGCGCGCACAGCTTGTTGATGAGCAGCTACGCGACATTCTTGCAGCGCGAGCTTGAGCATATCCACGAAGCCGGCGACGCCTACCTGCTGCACGACGAGTTGGAGCAGATCAACGAACCGCTGTACTTTCACGAGTTTGCAACGCGGCTCGCGGAGCACGAATTGCAGTACCTGGCGGATGCAGAAATGCGAACCGGCATGGCCAGCCAGTTCACGCCGGAGGTGTCGGAGCGACTGCAAAAGATTTCGCGCGATGCCGTCGAACTTGAGCAGTACATGGATTTCATGACCAACCGCATGTTCCGTCGCTCGCTGCTCTGCCATGCCGAAATTGAGCCGGAGCGCCGCATTACGCCGGAGCAGATCGGCGCATTCTGTGTGGCCTCACACGCCGATGAAGAAGAGGCTAAAGCCGGCGAACGGTCGGCGACATTTAAGGGCGGTGACGGCTCCGCATTCGCCAGCGACACGCCAATCACGATCGCCGCCATGCGCGAACTGCGGCGCGTCTGGCCGCGCTCCCTGCGGTTCGACGAATTGCTGGACCGCGCCCGCGCCGAAGTGGCCCGCGCCCTGCCGGAGTTCGTGACGCAGCGCGCGACCGACTACCGCAACCTGGGCGCCAACCTTCTGCAGGCGTTCGTGCACAGCCCGCAACTGGTTGAACTGCACACCTATGCGCCGTCGATGGCAACGCAGGTCGCCGAGCGGCCGCAGGCGCTGGCACTGGCGCGACACCAGGCCGTCTATGCGGAGAAAATCACCAACCTGTATCACGAACGCGTTCAGTTGGCGCCGCTGGCGCGCGCCGTCCTGCCACTTCTGGATGGTACACGCAACCGCCCGGCGCTCATTGACGCGCTGATGACCGGCCCGATTGCGGACGGGCTGCTTACGCTCACAGACAAAGAGGCGACCATTACCGACCCGGTTGCCCTGCGCAGCGGCGTCGAAGACGAGCTGGAACAATGCCTGGCCTGGCTGGCTTACGCCGCCGTGCTGGTGAACTGATCCCCCCGGCCATGACCACCGCCAAGCCGTACAGCTACGACGACATGCCGTACCCGAGCCGCGCCAAACCGGAAACGCGCCCGGCGCACATGGGCGCGCTCGCCGTCCTGCACGGCATGCAGCCCGCACCGGCGGAGTCGTGCCGCGTGCTGGAACTGGGCTGCTCCGACGGCGGCAACCTGATCCCGCTGGCGTATGCGTACCCGCACAGCACGTTTGTCGGCGTCGATCTCGGCGCCGGGCAGATCGCGCAGGGCGCGCATTTCGCCGACGAGTTAGGATTGCGCAACGTCACGCTCCAGCATGCCGATATCGCAGCACTGGGCGCGGACCTGGGCCCGTTCGACTATATCATCGCGCACGGTGTCTTGTCGTGGGTGCCGCGCAGCATCCAGGATGCGATCCTGCGGCTGTGCGAAACAATGCTGTCCCCGCAGGGCGTCGCGTTTTTGAGCTATAACGCCTACCCGGGCTGGCACATGCGCACGATGGTACGCGAGATGATGCAGCACCATGCGCGGGACGCCGAGTCGCTGCGCGACCGGACGGCGCGCGGCCGCGAGATGCTCGCCTATCTGGCCGCCGCAACCGAGAGCCTGCGCGGGAAAACGAGCCCGACGCTCGACTATGACTCGTACAGCCGCGCGATTCTCAAAGAGCAAGAAATCCAGAGCGGCTTCGGCGACTGGTATATCGCTCACGAGTTTTTCGAGTCACACAATGAGCCGTTCTATTTTCGCGACATCGTCGAACGCGCCGGCGCACACGGTCTTCAGTTTCTCTGTGAGGCGCGCTTTTCGGAAATGTCCTATGCGCACTATCCAAAGGGCGTGACGGAGCCGCTGGAGCAGTTCGCCGGCGGCGACATCATTGAGCGCGAGCAGTATCTGGACTTTCTGCGGCTGCGGACGTTCCGCCAGACGCTGCTGTGCCGGTCCAACATCGCGCTGGAGCGCACACCGCGTACCGAATGGGTTCGGTCATTGCACATCGGCTCGCAAGCGCAGCCGCTGTCCGAATCGCCGGACCTGGCATCGAAGCAGGTTGAGCGATTTCGCGGTCCCAGCGGCACGACCATGACGGTTACGAATCCGCTGGGCAAGGCCGCCATGCTGCGCCTGTGCAACGCGTGGCCCCGAACCGTGCCATTTGACGAACTGCACGACACGGCGCGGCACATGCTCAACCCGCGCGCGCCCGCTGTGCAAGCCAAAGCACAGCAAGCACAAGAGCAGCAGTTTTTGGCCGACATGCTGTACAAGGCTTTCGCGATCGACATGGTCGAAGTCAGCAGCGCGCCGGCGCCGGTCGCGCCCGCGATCGACGATCGTCCGCTGGCCAGCGCGCTGGCGCGCGCACAGTCCGCGCGCGGCAAGTCCGTTGTCAACCTGCGCCACGAGAGCGTCGACCTGGACGACGAGGTCACGCACCGGTTACTGGGTTGTCTGGACGGCACGCGCGATCGTACCGCCCTGCTGCACGAGATGGCCACGCTGGCGGCCGACGGTGTGCTGGTGGTAGAGCGCAACGGGCGGCCGATTGAAGACGAAGACGATTACATGCGGGCGCTGGACGAAGCGCTGGCGCTGCACGTCAGCCGCATCCATAACGCCGCGCTGCTCGTACCGCAGCCGGCTGTCCGGCGGACCACGAAGAGAGAACCGCAATGAGCAAGCTGGCAGTGATCGACCGTGACGGCTGGCGCAAAGAGTTTCCGCTGAGCAAGCCGATTACCTTCATCGGCAGCGACCCGGGCGACGATATCGTGCTCGAAGCAGCACGCGGCGGCGGGGTGAACCCGCGTCATGTGCAGTTGCTGTTGCAGGGCGGCGCCAGCCGGATTGTCACGCTCGGCGGCGCACTCACCATTAGCGCGCTGACCGGGCCGCAGGCCATTCCGGCCTATTCCTCCGCTCCCGTCAATCCGGGCGATTCGCTGCGCATCGGCGAATTCCAGATCAGCATCATTCTCGATGGAGTGGGAACGCCTGTCACCGCTGCGTCGCCCGCACCGGCCGCCGTTCCGATTCTTGCGCCGGCTGCAACACCGGCAACGCTCGCCACGTCAGCTCCGGCTGCGGGATACGCGCCGATTGGGTCAGTCGGCGCTGCGGGGGCGACCGTCGCGCCGGCCAGTGTGGCGCCCGCGCCGGTCGAGGCGCCATCGGCATCGATTGGCGTGCGCTTGTCGCTGCCGGGCGTGCCGCTGGCACCCAACCAGCCGCTGGAAGGCGTCGTCACCATTCGCAATCAAGGCGGACGGCCCGGCGCTCAATTCCGCCTGCAAGTCGACGGGCTTGACGCCGACTGTTACGAAGTCGGCCCTGGACCGATGCTATTTCCCAACGCGGAAAAGGACGTCTTCCTCCGCCTGATGCACCCGAAGCGGCCGCAGCCGCCGGCCGGGAGCCTGACCGTTACGGTGCGCGTCACCGCGCCAGAGGCCTATCCGGGCGAAATTGCCGGGGCCTCGCAGGTGATCACGATTCTTCCCTACTACAATCAGACCTTGCACATGACCGCGATCTAGACGAGCGCAAACGCCGACCGAGCCTGAATCTTATGTCATCAACGATTGCAAATATCTTGATCGTCATCGCCGCGCTGGCCATCATAATCGCGGTGGGGGCCATTTTTGCGGTCATCAGCCGCATGACGACGCGCCCAAAACAGCGCGTGTTTCGTCTCGAACTGAGCAATCAGGGCAATGTTCCAGGGCGTTATGAACTCAAGGCCGACGAGGCCAACGGTCAACTGCGCTTCCAGTTCATCGCCGGCGGCGCACCCCTGACCACGACCGCGGTCGCGCGTCCTGACGGCGTCCCGGACATGGCAGTTGTCCCGGTGGCGACGGCCGCGCCAACCGCGACGCAAGGCAGCGCCATGGGCGGCGTGCAGAAGACCGGCGGCTTTGTCTCGTCCATTGCCGACGTCATTCTGTCGATCGGCTACATGCTGCCGTCAGAATTCGGCGGCCAGGCTCTGTCCGGCCTCGGGCAGAGCATGAAGACAGGGACGTACACTGCCGATCGAGCCATGAACGTCCGGGACACGGTAAGCGGGCTGGGCCGGCAGAACACCGCCGGCGCCGCGGTGCCGTCAAACGCCCCTACACTGCCGGGCGCAGTTGTTGCTATTCCGGTGGACACCTGGGCGCAGACCCCAGTCATCGATGCGGGCGCACGCCTGGCGCTTGAACTGCGCGTGACCCCGCTCACGGCGCAGCACGCCGGGCAGTACCCATTCCGCGTCGTGTCGCGCATGGTCGAGCGGCCAGATGCGCCCGAAGCGGTAGAAAGCGGCACCGTCGCGTACACGGGTGTGTCGCTGTTCCAGCGCGCCTGGCCGATCGTCGCATTCCTCGCCGTGGCGCTGAGCGTCATCGCCTGCAGCACGTTCATGATCATGACGCGTGCGCTGGTGAGCGGGCAATGACCGCCATCACAGTGCGCGACTACCAGCGCGGCGCAGGCATCTATACCCAGGCGAGCCACACGGCATGAGCGGTATTCTCCCGCGCGTTATCAAAAGGAATAGTCGGCTCTTCGTCCGCGTTGCGCTATCACTGATGCTGGCGATCGTGCTGTTCGGCTCGGCGCGTCCGCAGCCTGGCATCGCCGCGCCGGCGCCTAGCCGCCCCGCCACGCCGTATACAACCACGATCTCATCCGGCGACATTTCCGCCGCCATCCCGGATAACGGTTCAGTAACGTCAAGTCGGACCGGCAACTTCCCGAACACGATCGTGACCGGCGTGCGTGTCAAGGTACGCCTTAATCACACTTACGATCATGACCTGAGACTATCGGTGATTGCGCCCGATGGTGCCACGATCATATTGAGCGATCAGAACGGCGGCAGCGGCAACAACTACGGCAGTGGCGCGCAGAGTTGCAGCGGGACATTCACGACGTTTGACGTCAGCGCCGCGACCGCAATCTCCGCTGGCTCGGCGCCGTTTGCGGGCACGTACCGGCCGGACCAAGATCTGCGCAACCTCGATGGCCACTCGGCCGACGGATCATGGAGTTTCCGTGCAGAGGATCTCGTCGGCAACGACGTCGGAACCTTGTACTGCTGGCAGGTGGAACTTGATCTGTTTCCGCTTGTCAGTATCAGCGGCAAGACGTTCGCGGACGTGAATCTGGATGGCGCTTTGCAAGCCGGTGACACGGGGGTAGCCGGCTGGCAGCTATCGCTCTACAGATATATGTGCGGGCTGGGTTGCACGCTTCAACGCGTAACGACGACCACGTCTGACGCCAACGGCGACTACTCGTTTGATAACCTAACTCCCGGAGGCTTCCCTCCCCTCTTTACGGGTATATACGTAGTCTCCGCGACACCGCCGGCCGGCTGGTCTGCCACCACGCCGGGGGAATCGACGCAGACCATTACCCAACGCACCAACAACAATGGTGTCAGTAACGTTAACTTCGGGGCCGGCCGGGCCGACCTGCGCGTCGTTGTGACGGACTCCCCTGATCCGGTCAGCCCCGGGGCGACGCTGCACTACTACTACACCGTCTATAATGACGGCCCGACCGACGCCACCAGCGTCGTTATTACCAATACCCCGCCCGCGCAGTTCACCGGTTCGATCTTTGGCGGCTGGTCGAGCGGGACGTGCGCTTTCGTAGGCGTTCAACTGGTCTGCCAGTTGAATCGCCTGTCGCCGGGCGGCTCGGCGGCCTATGACGCATGGGGCACGGTCGATGCAACGTTGCCCGATGGGACGGTCATCCAGGACAGTGTCACCGCCAATTCGAAATATATTGCCGACGCAAATCCGGGGAACAACACGATCGTCGTTGAGCAGACGACCGTGCGCCGCATCGCCGACCTGCAGGTGACCAAGACAGGGCCTGCCTCTGCATTTATCGGCGAAGACATCACGTACCAGTTGTCGTTGAAGAACAATGGCCCCGACCCGGTCGCAACAAGTGTGACTCTAACCGACACCGTGCCGGCCAATACAGTCTTCAAGTCATTTTCGGCGCCGGCCGGCTGGGTCTGCTCGACGCCGTCCGCCGGTGGGACGGGGCCGATATCCTGCGTATTCCCAGCCAGCATTCTCATGCCGTTCGTCGGAACAGCCAACTTCTCGCTGATCGTCACGGCGCGCGCGGATCTGGCAGCGGGCGTGGTCATCGCGAACACGGCGGGCGTCACCTCCGGCACGTATGACGGCAATCTCGCGAACAACGGCGCCAGTACCACGACGCGACTGGCCGGCAAGGCCGATCTGCGCACCTCACAGACGGTCAGCGCAAACCCGGTCATCGCCGGCACGGACCTGACCTACCAGGTGACGGTACTCAATGGCGGGCCCAACGAGGCCGGCACGGTCGTCTTCACCGACACCGTACCCGTCAGCATGACCTTCAAGTCAGTCACGCCGGCCGGCGGCTTTGCGTGCCCGACTCAACCCGCGGCCGGCGGCACTGGCGCGATCGTCTGCGCCGGAAGCGGACTGGGCAATGGAGGCACGGCGCTCTTCGTGCTCGTGTTCACCGTGGATCCGCTGGTGCGCGACAATACGACGCTGATTAACAACGCGACGGCCGCCGGCGACTCCTACGATGTCGCCCCGGGCAACAACGCCAGTTCGCTTGCGGTGCTTGTCCAGAACCGCGCGGACCTGGTGCTGACGGTCAGCGCCAGCCCCGACCCGGTCATCGCCGGCAGCATCCTGCGCTACAACATCTCGATCGTCAACAGCGGACCGAGCGTCGCGCCGAACGTGGTGTTCACCGACATGCTGCCGATCAGCGGCACGCTGGTCAGCGCGATCACCAACCGCGGCAGTTGCGGCGCCGGCAACCCGGTCATCTGCACCATCGGCGACATGCATCCCGGCTTCGCGAGCGGCACGGCGTTCATCGTGCTCGACGTGCTGCTGGCCGCCAATTCGCCGGACAGCCAGTTCGCCTTCAACCGTGGCGAGGTCACCTCGGACACGACTGATCCCGACATGACCAACAACCTGGTTGATACGAGCACGCACGTCATTGCGCGCTCGGATCTGCGCATGTCGATGAGCGATAGCCCGGATCCGGTCATCGCCGGCGCGAACCTGACGTACACGATCCAGATCACCAACGGCGGCCCGAGCAACGCGCCCGGGGTGGTCGTCAGCGACACGCTGCCGGTCAGCAGCAGCCTGGTGGCGGCCAGCGTGCCGGGCGGCACGTGCATCCTGGCCGGCGACGTGATCTGCACTGTTGGCGCCCTGGTCGTCGGCCAGAGCATGCAGGTCATTGTTGTGGCCCGCATCAACTCGGATGTGTCGGACGGCAGTACGCTCACGAACGTCTCGCGTGTGGGCAGCCTCGCACTCGACGACAATACCGGCAACAACGGCGCCAGCGTGTCAACGCTGGTACTGCGCCGGCACGATTTGGTGATCACGAAGACGGGCATGCCCGACCCGGTGGAAGCCGGCGGACGGCTGACTTACACAATCGCGTACGTCAACAACGGACCATCCGACGCCTTTAACGTCACGATCAGCGACACCTTACCGCTGTACACCAGTTACTTCACCGTATCGTCCACCGCAGCCGACTGCGCGGGTGGGCGTGTGATCAGTTGCACCGTGGGCACCCTGCCCTACGGGTTCGGCGGGCTGGTTGTCGTCAGCGTCGATGTCGATGCGGCTGCGCCAGACCGACTGACGATCACCAACACGGCCGCGATTACGTCATCGTCGATCGATCTGAACTATCCAAACAACTGGGATTCTACACCAACGCAGTTGCGCGGCTGGGCCGATCTGGGCATGTCCAAGACCGACGCGCCCGATCCGGCGCCGGCGGGCACCGTCGTCACGTACACGCTGGTCGTCACGAACGCTGGGCCAAGCCGCGCGCTCGATGTCGTCATCACCGATCCGCTGCCGTACAACGAAACGCTGTTGAGCGGGTCGTTCGTGACGGTCGAAACCACCACCACGCGCTGGCAGGCGTTCAGCAACACGCCAGCGGTGACGTCCACGGCCACATTGACCGGCTCCGCGTGGCTGACGTCAACCAGCGGGCTGACGCAGACGGCGCTCGTCTCGGTCACGTCCGTCGTCTCCTCCTCGCTCGGCGTCACGACAACGACGACCTTCACCGCCACCAACTGGCGCACGGGATTCTGCACCGGCGCGCTCACGGCAACCTGTGCGCTGGGGCGCATGCTGGCTGGCGATGCCGTGACGGTCACGCTGGCGGCCGCAATCGACATCACCCCGCCGCCGCTAACGATCGTCACCAATACGGCGACCGTGACGGCATTGACAAGCGATCCGGTCACCGCCAACAATAGCGCCTCCGCCATTACGCGCATCATTCCGCAGGCCGACCTGGCCGTGGTCAAACGTGGGCGGCCTGATCCGGCGGCCGCCGGTACTAATCTGACCTACACATTGGTCGTGACGAACTACGGCCCGCATGCAGCACAGAATATCCAGTTGCTCGATCCGATTCCGGCTGGCACGTCGTTCATCACCGTGTCAGCCCCGACAGCTTGGGCTTGCGCGCTGCCCGTGCCGAATACGACGGTCGTGTGCGTTACGCCCGTTCTGGCAGTCGGCGCCGTGAGCAGCATCGAGATCTACCTGCTGATCGACCCGGCCGGCGTGGATGGCGCGCGCGTCGTCAACACCGTCAGCATCAGTTCAGACACGGCGGATATCGCGCCGGGCAACAACGTCTACACGGCGACGACCCTGCTGATGTCGCGGCCGGACCTGTCGATCATTAAGACCGGCACGCCTGAGGTGGTCGTAGCCGGCACCAATCTGACCTACACGCTCCAGATCAGCAACGCTGGGCCGTCCAAGGCGACTGTCGTGCGCATGACCGACCTGCTCTCGCCAACCGCGATGAGTCTGGTCAACGTGTCCACGACCGTCGGCGCGTGCAGCGGCACGACGAACTTCATCTGCAACTACGGCACGCTTCAGCCGGGCGCGCTGGCGACCACGACCATCGCCGTCTTCGTCAAACCCGGCGTGCGCGGCACCCTGTCCAACACAGCCAGCGTCTTCTCCAACGAGGCTGATCCGTTTACCGACAACAATATCTCGTCCATGGCGTCGACGGTCATCGGGCTGGTCGACTTGCAGGTCACGCAGTCCGACAACCCCGATCCCGTCGTGGCCGGCAAGCCAGTAACTTACACCGTCGTCGTGACGAATGCCGGTCCGTCAACCGCCAACGGCGTTACCATGGCCGAGGCGCTTCCCTGGTACTATTCTGTGTCGTCGATCACGCTGACGCAGGGCTTCTGCACTCTGGCCGGAACGCTGACGTGCAACCTGGGCAGCCTGACGCCCAACACGGGCGCCGTCGTCACGGTCACCATGTTGGTCGATCCGGCGGCGCGCGATATCGTCACCAGCACGTTGTCCGCCACCGCGGTAGAGACCGACACGAACAACCTAAATGACACGACGGTCGAGACGACCACTGTGCTGGTTCTCACGGATCTAGCCATCAGCAAGCGCGCCGGCGCCGATCCGGTCATCGCCGGCACGACGCTTACCTACACGCTGATTATTAGTAACGCCGGTCCATCGGCTGCGCTGGCTACCGTGGTGACCGATACACTGCCAGCCGGCACGACATTGTCCGGCTATCTGTCGCCGCAAGGGTCATGCACCGGTACGATACAGGTCGTGTGCGACATCGGCACGGTGCAGCCCAGCCAGCCGATCACCGTGCTACTGTTCGCAGCCGTTGATCCGGCCTGGCGCACGGCGCTGCACAACGATGTCATCGCCGTGTCGATCGATCCGGATACGGATCCGACGAACAACACGGCGGCGACCGACACCGCCGTGACTGCGCTGGCCGATGTATCTGTGCGCAAGACGGCCAGTAATGCCGGTGTGACGCTGACGTACATTGTCAGCGCGCAAAACGCCGGCCCGTCGACGGCCACGGGCGTGGCGCTGACCGATACGTTGCCGGCGGGCATGGTCGTGACGGACCTGCACACGTCGCAGGGATTCTGCGCGGGCTTGACCATCGTCGCGTGCATGCTCGACACGCTGCCACCCAATACAACCGCGAGCGTGACGATCACGGCCGTGATCAGCCCGGCGATGCCCGGCACGTACACGAACACCGCGCTGGTCGGCGCGATCGAAACGGATCCAGACCTTGCCAACAACAGCGCACAGGCATCGACGCACATTTACGGCACGTATCTGCCTCTGATTCTTCATCGCTATGTGCCCGGTCCCGACCTGATCGTGACGCATATCGATGCGACGCCTGCGAATGTCACAGTGGTGGTTCGTAACGTCGGAGACCGGCCGGTCGCCAGCACGTTCTGGGTGGACTTCTATGTCAACCCGAATCCGGTGCCGGTGAAGGTGAACGACCGCGCCGACGACGGTCGCTCGTCGCAATACATTGTCTGGGGCGTCACCGAATCTGCACTGCCAATTCAACCCGGCGGCACGCTGACCCTGACCTATGGTGACCGGTATATGTTCGGGCCGCTGACCAAGTTCACGCCAGGCACCATGGCGGTTGGCGCGCTGGTCTATGCGCAGGCCGACTCAGCGAGTGAGAACAGTTGGTTTGGCGGCGTGCTGGAGAATCACGAAATGGTTGGCGGTCTGTACAACAATATCTACGGACCGGTAGCAGTGGTTCCGGGAAATGCGCCCGTGACGCCACAGGCACCGGCGTCGAGTTCCGTGCCGTCGGGCACGCTGCCGCCGAGGCGTCAGCGATAGGCGGTGCCGCATACTATGAAAGCAAATACATCTTTGAAACGCGTACCGTTTGCCGTGCTGCGCTGCGCCGTGTGGCTGGCCATCGTCGTTGGCATTCTCGCCACGGCGACCAGCGCCATGGCGGTCGCGCCCGGCCTGCCGCCGCGTCCGATGCCGGGTGACGGCGACAATGGTGACGATGGGGGCGGCGGCGGCATGGGCAGTCAGATTGTTCTGATCATTCACCTCTCGACTGACGATACGCGAAACCTGAGCGCGTGGCGCGCACTGTGGACCATCGTGCAATGGCAGGACGGTACCGGGCAGTGGCATGATGTGGACAACTGGCAGGGAGCGCCGAAAGGCAACCCTGGCGACGCGTATCACCAGGCCTACGCGATCGACGAACGCAATTACGGCAAAGGACCGTTTCGCTGGATCGTGCGCACAACCAAAGGCTCGACCGATGCAGCCGTGAGCCAGCCGTTTAACTTGCCGCGCAACACAAGCGAAGCCGTGCGCATCGACGTGGCCGTTGCGTTTGCGCCGCCCACAGCGGCCGTGTTACGCGTACTTGGCGCCGCCGCACGCGCAGCTTCGCTCATTACAGCGCTCGAATGGTCGGACGGTTCGACGCAGTGGTACGAGGTCGTCGGATCGATCAGTGTGCTCGCCACCGATGGCACGGCCGCTGTCTGGACCTATCGCGTCCCCGACGGGCTGCGCGGCCAGGGAACCTTCCGCTTCGTCGTGTACCTGGACCGCACGCGCGGCCCCGCCGCTGTCAGCACGCCGTTCAGGATGCCGGCTCAGGCCGGCCAGAGCGTGACTGTTTCTGCGGTCTTGAATTGAGAGGAGATCTGCTCGGCATGGCGCTGCAGTCGTATCTGGAAGTTATCGGTCCCGGCGGGGACGTCCGATTCATTGATATCGCGCAAAAGCGCGGCATCGTGAACGTCGGTCGCCACGCGGACAACGATATCGTGATTGACCGGCCAGGCGTCGCATCCTTTCATGCGGTGATCGACGGTCGACAGACGCCGTTTCAGATCATGCTGCTCGCGCCCGAAGGCGTCCTGTCCGTGCGCGGCGAGATGCTCACGACAGGCGCGGCGCGCGCACTGAACACCTGGGACGCGTGCGAAATCGGCGGCTACACTATCATGGTGTGCGAGGGCGAAGCCGGCGCACTGCCGGTTGTCGCTCCCCCCGCGCGCGGGTCGGCGGCCGCGGCCAGGGCGGCCAAGGCGCCGAGAGCGGCTGCGCCGGTTGCGCCCGCGGCAGCCGCCGCTGCGGCCAGCCAGGCACTTCCACCCGCCGCTACCGGGCTGGCTGGCGCGCTCGGCAAGCTGGGCATCGGCAAATCGGCTGGCGCTGGCGAGACCGACGCCGCGGGCGGTTCCCTGATGCCTACGCCGGTGCCGCCCGCGACAGTCGCGCCGCTGCCATCGCTGCCGGCCGACCGCAAAGACGACAGCCTGCTGCTCGAGATCGGGACGCGCGAGTGGACGATCGACGTGGAGCAGACGATCGAGATTCCGCTGACCGTGGTCAACGGCGGCAACATCGTGGCGCAGTTCGACATCAGTGTCCAGGGCATCGAGCCGGCCTGGGTGGAGATCATCCCGCCGAGCGTGAACCTGAACGAGCGGCAGCGGGCCGAAGTCACGGTGCGCATTACGCCGCCGCGGCTGCCCACCAGCCGTGCCGGCAAGCACTTCTTCAGCATCTCGGTCCGCTCGCCCAACTACCCCGATCGCGCAGCCGTGGCCGGCGCAACGTTCACGATAAATAAATTCTACGGTTTCGATGTGGGCGAACTGTCGCCGCGCCAGCAGAGCATCTCGTACCATAAGCACGTTGGTGAGGTCAAACTCACCATGATCAACCGTGGCAACAGCGAGATGGGTATTCGACTGATCGGCGAAGACCTCGAGCACGGTTTGCATTTCGAATTCAGCACGCCGACCCACACCGCCAGCCTGGCTCGACAGGCGGAATTTCGCCTGCCCAGCAACGCCCCGGTCGAAGTGCCGGTACGCATCACGCCGATACATCGCCGTATGGTCGCCCTGCGTAACCACACGTATCAGATGTCCGTCACCGCGACGCCGACCGAAGGTCAACTGACGCCGCGCGCCATCATCGGACAGGTCACGACCAGCCCGTTGTTCGGCAAGCTCTCGCTGCTGCTGATGACGGTTGCGATTCTGGCGCTGGTCGTGGCGATTTTCCGCCCATGGATCGACGACTTCAGTTCGGACCGGCTCACCGTGATCGCCAAGCAACCGGTGTTGCTGTCGTGGCGCGCGTCGCCGTTTGCCAACCTGCGAATAAAGACGGAAACCGGCACAACCGTGCTGCAATCCGCCAACGGTTCCACACAAGTCTTCCCGGAAAAAGATGGCACGACGTACGTACTCGAGGCCGATAACTTGCTGACGCGAATCAACGCACAGTGGTTCGGCGCATCGTCCAACCCGGTGACGATCAAGGTTGTGCCAGTCTTGCCGAAAGTCTCGTTTGCGCTCACGATGCCCGACGGCAAGCGCAACCTCGCGCCGTCCACGGCCACCATGACGATCATACGCGGCGAGTCGGTGACTCTGGCCTGGGAAATTCAGGATGCCGATGCAATCACGCTGTCATCGAACGGAGCCGGCGAGACGATTTCGAGCGGGGTTGACAAGCGGCAGTTGTCGCCCGAGCGCGATACGACATACATCCTCGTCGCCCGCAACAAGTATGGCGAGGAAACGCGCAACCTGGCCGTCAGCGTCAAAGAGCCGCCGACCGGCACGCCGACGCCGACGCCGACCATCGCGTCGCCGGTCATCGTGCGCTTCGACGTGGTGCCGCAGGTCATCACTGCCGGGCAGACGATCAAGCTCGATTGGGAGGTCTCCAACGCGAATGAGGTGGCAATCCAGGGTGTTGAAGGCGCTAACGTGTTCCCTGCTAAGGGCACGACCAATCAGACGCCATTGAAGGACACGTCGTACGTGCTGAAGGCCGTAAACGGGCCGAACGTGGCCGTTCTGCAGGTGGCCGTAGTTGTGCAGCCGGCGCCCACACCGACGACGACGCCGGTGCCGCCCAAGATCGAGCAGTTCCAGTTGACGCACACGGACGTGGTGCGCGGCAGCCCCGATGCCGCCGACCTGAAGCTAGTCTGGCTCGTAAGCGGACAGACCTCCAATATTTCGATCAGCGGACCGGACTTCCCGGTCGTAGGCAACCTGAGCACCTCGGGCCAATTGCCTGTGGTGGCGACCAAGTCGACGATCTTCGTGATCACGGCACAGAACGGCACGCTCGTCGCCAGCCAGAGCGTCACGCTCAACTTGATCGAACCGACGCCGACGCCGACGCCGCTGCCGCCGCCACCGCCGCTGCCGAGCATCACCTTCTTCCGGCTGGAGAGCGCCAGCGGCAGCACGACAGAGGTTATACCGCTGCCCAGCAGCGTGACGAATACCGTCAAGTATTCGGTCATTGCCGGCACCAATGTGAAGTTCTCGTGGGACGTGCAGAACTCGGCCAAGGTGACGTTTGTCGGCATCGGCGACCAGCCGCCGAACGGCAATTTACTGCTCAATATCCGGCAGCAACGCTCGCCGTACCAACTGCAGGCGTTCAACGCGGCCAATCAGTCGGTCAGCGTGTTTATCGACATCACAGTGCTGCCGCAGCCGGCGCCGGCGGCGCCCATCAACGTAACAGGCACCAATGGGCCGAATGGCGGACCGCCGCTGACCGTCCAATGGTCGTATGCCGGATCAGCAACGATTCTCGGCTTCCGGCTGTACCGGGCAACGGTGCCCAGCACCGCCTATTCACGGATCGTCGACGAAAACTCGTTGAAACCGACCATCTTCCAGTTCGCCGACCCGGTTCTGCCGGCGTGCGGGCGGTCATACTATGTCGTCGCCGTATACCAGGACATCCTGACCGGCGATATCAAGGAAACCGCACGCAGCGTGACAACCTGGTATAGCCGGGTCTGCCCGTAGCGATGACACCTATTACCGGCACCGGCGCGCAACCGCAGGCCAGGCGCCAGACCGGACACGATGACATGACAAGAAGCCACCGGCCCGTTTCGCGGGAGTTCAAAACATTCTTACTGATCGGCGTTTCGCTGTGCGCCGCGCTCTGGATGGCCGTCTTGATGGCCGGGAGCGGCGCGCAGGCCTCGCCGCTTGCCGCCACGACGCCGACGCCAAGCCCGGCGCCGACGGCAGGCACCGGCGGGCGACGCGGCAGCCAGGCGGCGGCCGACTCGCTCGACGTCGCCAAGACGATCAACACGGGTACCGGTGACAATTCATTCGTCTACGACGGCGGCGTGCTCACGTACACCATCGCCGTCACGAACACGACCGGCGGCACGATCACCAACATTCTGATTCTCGACCTGTTGCCGCCCGACACGCTCGACAAGTCCAGTATTGTCTGTCTCAGCGCCTGCGAGTACATCGTCGACACACAGGTTATCCCGCAGCCGATCGGCGGCACGATCGTCGTGACCGTCACGCGGCAGATCAGTTGGACCATCGATGCGCTCGGGCCAGGCAGCAGGGCCCAACGCTCGTTCGTCGGGCGGCTGGCCGGCCAGGCCGACGGCACGAGCTTTACGAATCGCGCCTTCGTGGCCTATCAGTCCGGTGGATTGCCCGGCAACGCCTCGGTACAGTTGGACACGACAGCGCGCGTCCGGCCGATCCAGACCGGACAGGCCAGTCTTTCCGCCGCTCCCACCTGGCTCAGCGGCGACCTGGGCGGCACGATCAATCAGGACTGGGGCGATTTTGACCGCGACGGCAACCTGGACATGGCGCTCGGCTCGTCCATCGGAACCACAGTCTATCGCAACGAGCAGGGCCGGCTGGCGCGCTTCTGGGGCAACAACCGGCAGACGTTCGGCGTCGTTTGGGGTGATTTCGCAGGCGACGGCTCGCTGCAACTCGTGTCCGTTGGCGACAGCACGGACGGCACGCCGACTTCGAGCGGGCTGAACTACATTTACAAGCGGTCGGGCAGCGCCTTCGTGCAGACGGGGGTGTTCACCAGCGAGTTCCAACTCGTGCGTGTGATCGCCGGCATATTCGGCGGCAACGGTAACCGCATTGACCTGATCGCCAGCACCAACACGCTGAATGCGTCGTGCCCGGTGCGTCTGTTCCGCAACGACGGCGCAGGCGGCTTTGTCTCGCCGGGTGAGTGCATCAGCGACTCACCGACCGCGGCGTTGAGCGCGGCCGACTTCGATAACGACGGCCATCTCGATCTGGTGCTCGGACGCTTCCCGAACTCGGTGGTGCTGCTGCCCAACGATGGCGCGGGTCATTTCAACGTGCGTCCCCCGGTCAAGGTGGACTCGAGCATCACGTTCCTGCCGTATGAGTTGAAGTGGGGTGACTACGACGGCGACGGCTATCTCGACCTGGCGGCCGCCTACCCGCTACAGCGCGAAGTGCGCATCTATCATAATGAGCACGGCAGCGGCTTTGCAGCCGCGCCGGTCATCAAGCGCACCAATACATTCCTGACCCCGCTGACCGTCGAATGGGGCGACTTTGACGGCGACGGGCGTCTCGAGCTCGCCGTCGGCGATTCGCCGCCGGTCGTGTACGACTACGAAAACGGCGCTTTCACGTCATTCATCCGAGTGCCCTCCGGGTTGCTCAACGGCCAGTTGTGGAGCATGCGCGCCGTGCAGGTGCGCACGGACAACAGCATCGATCTGGCTCTCACCAATCGTGACGGTCCGACCATGTTGTTTGACTCGTTCACGCCACGGCTTATGCCGGCGTTGTCCCCCATCGACGGCTTTTCAGCCGGCAGCGTGTCGCTGGGCGATGCCAACGGCGATGGCACGATCGATGTACTGTTGGGCGCGGGCAATCCGCCGGCCGTCGGCGCGCGCATCTACTACAACGCCAATGGCACGTTCAATCCGGCCAGTCGCATCGAACTGCTGCCGAGCGGTCTTGGTTCGCAGTCGGTCGCGCTCGGCGATATGAGCGGCGACGGCACGCTCGATGTCGCTGTCGGCACGCCGAACAATAACCAGGTCTATCTATCGGCCAGTGTGCTGCCGACGTGGACCACGGCCGCGCCGGGCGGCTCCAATCACATCGTGTCCTGGGGCGATGAGAACGGTGACGGCCTGCTTGATCTGGCCGTGGGCAGCACGCCGGGTCCGGTTGTGATCTATCGCAACATCAACGGGCGACTGGAGACCACACCGGTCTATACGACGCCGCAGTATTTCTCGAGCGTGCGGGCGATCGCCTGGGCCGATTTCGACCGCGATAATTATCTCGACCTTGCCGTGGCCTCGTACGGCGAGCCCGTGCGCATCTATCACAATAATCACGACAATACGTTCACACTGGCATGGACGTCTCCGCCGCTGTCCAACAACACGTCCGTCGCCTGGGCCGACTTCAACAAGGATGGGTTCCCCGATCTGGCGATTGCCGGATACGGCCAGCCCGTCGTCGTATTTGAGAATCGTTTTGGCTCGTTCAGCCAGACACCGTTGTGGCAATCGCCCGTCAGCCACAAGGCAACGAGTATCGCCTGGGGCGACTGGAATAATGACGGATATCCGGAGCTGGCCGTTGGCAACGACGGGCAGCCGGCGGTGGTATACGCCAACCTGAATAGCGGGTACGGCGAAGCGCGCCTGCTCAAGTTATGGCAGTCGAACGATGCGCCGCAGACTACCGGCGTCGCCTGGGGCGATATAAACGGTGACGGGCAGCTTGACCTCGTGATCAGCCAGAAGGCCGGCGGGCAGAACGGCATCTACTTCAATTCGACGGTATTGCCGTCGCATCTCACGGGCGCTTATACGCAGACGATGCCCTTGCCGTTCAACCCGTCCTACGTGTCGGTCAATCGTCCGGGGACGACCAAAGACGGCTACTTGTATTCCTCGTCGGAACAGTTGTCGGGCATGCTCGTGCCGACCGTCACGGTGAACTACCGCGTGTACGACCCGGGCGGCTGGCGCAGCGCGTCCCAGCCGACGGTGACGACCAACATCGTCAAGACGCTGTTTGAGTTCTCTATCGATGGCGGCAGCAATTGGCAGGCGGCTACCGCTGATCCCGCGTCGCCTACGCCGTTCACCCAGACGACCCGACTCGGGCAGAGCGGCACATTCATCTGGAATGCCGCCGCCGACCAGGCGATCAGTGACGATGCGCGTTTCCGAGTGCGCGTCGTTCACAGCGACCGGGTCGGTCCCCTGCAACGCTCGTCGAGCACCGCGATCAGCCCGCCGTTCCGCGTCATCGGCACCACCTGCCGCTGGCCGACTGATCCGTCGATTATCGCCGTGCCGCCGAATGGCCTGCCGGATATCGGATCGCCATGGCAGTTCGCCGGCACCGTGCAAGAAGGCAGCGGCGTGCTGACATACTACTGGGATTTTGGCGATGGCACGCCGATGCAGCTCGGGCAGTTCGCATCGCACACCTACGTTGTCACTGGCACCTATACGATTCGCATGCTGGTCGTCGGCGAGCCGTGCCCGGTGGCCCGCGATGCCGCCGCGCTGCTGACCGTCAGGCCGGGCGGTGGTGCGCCGATCTTTACGACGTACCTGCCGCTCATCCAGCGCGGCAGCGTTACCGCCGCGCCGAATACGGGGCCGGGCACGCCGGTTCCGCCTACGACGACGCCGACGCAGTCGCCCACCGGCACGCCAACAGCAGCCAGCACACCGTCAGCGACAGCCACGGCGACCGCTACGGCTTCGCGCACCGCCACGGCAACCGCCGCCGCGGCGCCATCGGCGACGTCAACGCCAACGGATACACCAACGCCAACGGCCACGCCGGCAGCATCCGCGACAGCCAGCGCTACGTCGGCGGCGACCGCGACGGCCAGCGCCACGTCGACGGTGGCCCCGGCACCATCGGCGACTTCAACGGCCACGCCGACGGGCACACCCGCTGCACGCGCCACCGTTGCCTCTGCCCCGCTGCCTCTCAAGTGGGTGGTTGACGCGCAGCCGGAACCGGCTGCGCGCAATTCACTGACAGCGCTTTTGGCGACTTACGCACGCGTGCCGGGCATCGCGACGGCCGCGCAGCGGCTGGCGGCCGCTCAGGGCGCGCCGCGCCCGCCGGCAGCAACCCAGCCGGTCGCGTGCACGACGACCCAGTTGACGTTCTCGACACTTGGTATCAATAACCAGCCGGTCGTGAACGCCACCGGAACGCGTGTGGCCTTCTGGTCCACGAACAATCTGACCGGCAACAACGCCGACGGCAATATCGAACTGTTTGTCGCCACGGTGAGTGGCAGTACGATCGCCTTCACGCAGGTCACGTCATCGACCGGCAGCATCCTGGGCGGCTTCAACCTGTCGCCCTCGATCAGCGCGGACGGCACGCGCGTGACGTTCTTCTCGGACCGCGACTTGAAGGCCGACGGCGAAAACGCCGACGGCAACTTCGAAATCTTCGTCGCGGCCATCGGGCCGAGCAGCGGTGTAACGCTGACTCAGGTCACGCACACCACCGGCAACCTCAATGTGCTGCCGGCCATCAGCGCCGACGGCCGTTACGTCGCGTTCATTTCGGATGCCGACCTCGCAGCCATCGGCAACACAACCGGCAACGCCGAGATCTTCCGCGCCGACCTCAATGCGTCGGGCGGACCGGCATTCATGCAGATCACGCAAACGCCGGTTGGCACGCAGAACGACCTGCCTTCGATTAACACCGACGGCACGCGCATCGCCTTTGTGTCCAATGGCAACCTCAGCGGCGGCAACGGCGATGGCAACCGCGAAATCTTTGTGGCCCAGATTGACGCCAGCCTGACGTTCCAGCAGGTCAGCAACACAGCCTCGGGCAGCAATGAAACACCGGGCATCAATGGCGACGGCTCGCTCGTGACCTATGAAGAGGGCGGCAATATCTTCCTCGCGACGGTCGGCAATCCAGTGCCGCAGCAACTGACGACGGACGGCGCCAACAGCCAGCCTTCTATCAGCGGCGACGGCACGCGCGTCACCTACGCCTCCGGCGGCGGACTAGCGATTGACGTTTACGACACGGTACTGGCAGGCGCCAGCCCTCTCGCGTCCACGCCCGGCGGCGGCGCTGCCCATCCGCTGATGAGCCTGGACGGCACACATACCGCTTACGTTTCCAACCGCAACATCTTCCTCGCCAACTGCCCGTACGGCGAACTATCGGTGCAGAAGTTCGCGCCGGCATCGATCCTCGCGGGCGGCAACGTCACCTACACGGTGGTCGTCAACAATGCGGGGCCATCGGTGTTCACGGGTGTCGTGTTGACCGACGTGATGCCGGCCTCAATCATCAGCATCACCGTCTCGCCCGATCAGATCGACGACGACAATACGGCGACCGGCTTTGGCGGCGGCACATTCCAGGGTACGCAATGGAACGCCGTCAACAACACGCTGGAACTCGGCAACGGGGCGTGGAACTTGCCCGACGGCGGCTCCAACACGGGCTGGACGAGCATGATCAGCAACGTGCTGCTGCTGCACCTGAACGAGACCGCCGGGGCTACAACATTCGCAGATACATCCGGTCACGGACACAGCGCGACATGCTCGGGCCTGAACTGCCCGATCGCTGGCGCCGCTGGTCAGATCGCGACCGCGCTGTCGCTGGACGGCGTTAATCAGTATGCCAGCATCCCGGACAGCGCCGACCTGAACTTCGCAGCCGACCAGGACTTCTCGATCATGCTGTGGGTGCGCATCCCGGCCAGCCAGCCGTACACGGCGAGCACCGAGAACAGCATCCTTGAAAAGTGGTCTACCAGCAGTGTGTCCGGCTTCCCGTACGTCGTCCGCTACCTTAACCAGACCAGCGGCAATGCCGGCAAGGTGCTGGTTGGCCGTTACGACGGCACGAACTTCCCGGGCATTTTCTCAACCCGCGTCGTCGGCGACAACCTCTGGCACCAGATCGGCTTCGTCAAGTCCGGCGGCTGGCTGTACCTGTACGTTGATGGCACGCTGGACAACGCCGTCTCCGATACGACCAGCGGTGCGACAGCCAACAACATCCCGCTGTACATCGGCCAGCGCGGCGGCGATACGAACCGCCTGCTGGGCACGCTCGACGAAGTATCGATGTTTAGGCGCGCACTCACCTCACAGGAGATCGCCACGATCTACGGGCGGCAGACGCTGGCCGGGTTCGGCCAGTTCGACTCACGCGTTATGACCGGCGCTTCGCTGCCCGTGCCGTGGCAGGCTCTCTCTTGGGTGCCGCTTCAGCCACAGGGCAAAGCGCTACCGGACTTCGGGCAGAATGAGTTTGGCTATCCGCGCGGCGGCGTGGCGATGACGAACACACGGCTGCTGCTGCATCTGAACGAGCTGGCGGGCGCAACATCGTTCGCCGATACGTCCGGAAACAGCGTTACCGGCAGTTGCGCCGGCGCCGCCTGCCCAACGGCCGGCGTTAGCGGGCGCTTCGGCACCGCCGCTACGTTTGATGGTGTGGCCAACTATATCAGCCTGGGCAACCCCGCGGTGCTGAACAACCCCGGCGCCATTAGCCTTGAAGCATGGGTCATGCCACAGGCGCTGGGCGGCACGCGCAACATCATTGCACACGGTTTCGCGACCTCCCCGTCCAATGCGGAAGTGTTCCTGCGTATCAATAACGGTTTCTACGAGGCTGGCGCCTGGGACGGCGCAAACCACATGGCGTCGTCGCCCATCCCGACCGGCGACGTGGGCCGTTGGGTGCATCTGATCGGCGTGTACGATGGCGCGTCGTGGCGACTGTATCGCAACGGTTCCGAAGCGGCAGTGACCGCGGACCCCATTGGCGCGCTGGCGGTCAACGGCAACTGGGCAGTCGGCGCGCGCGGCACGGGCGCCGAGCGATTCTTCGCCGGAACGATCGACGAAGTGGCGGTGCTGGCGCGGCCGTTGTCGGCCGCTGAAGTCGCCGACCACTATAACCGCGGAGCGCTGCGCGCCCGCTTGCAGGCCCGCTCGTGCGCCGACGCGCTGTGCGCGACCGGCGGCCCGTTCCTCGGCCCCGACGGCGACTCGGCCACCTATTTCAGCGAGCAGGACAACGCCACGCTGACGACGCCGGGCGCAGCATTGGCCGGCGTGGTGGACAACCCGTATTTCCAGTACCGGGTACTGCTGGAGTCGGATACGAATACCGCGGTGCCGGCCATCCGCGGCGTTCGCGCCGACCCGCAGCACTCGGGCTTCTCGGCGTCGCAGGGCACATGCAGCGGTCAGACGATCATCGTCTGCAATATCGGCAGCATGGCGCCGAGCACATCGGTAACCATTTCGATCATCGCTCAGGTGGACCCGATCGCACGCGGGAATCTCGTGAACACCGCGGCCGTGATCGGCAACGAATTTGATCGCGACCAGTTCAACAACAACGCGCTGCGCTCGACGTTCATCAACACGAGCGCCGACCTGGCGGTGACCAAGATCAGCGACCCGGCTCTCATTGTTCCGGGCCAGCCCCTGACCTACACGATCGTCGTCACGAATCTGGGCGGTCCGTCGATCGCCACAAACGTGACGCTGAATGACAAGTTGCCGGCGGGCATGTCGCTGACGGCGCTGCCGCCCGGTTGTACAGCCACCACGGGCGGTGTGTCCTGCGGCCTCGGCTCGATCTACCCATTCAGCCACACCACGACCGTGCTGCACGTGCAGGTCGCCCCGGGCGCGCGCGGCGTGCTGACGAACACGGCCTCGGCGTTCGGCGAGGATAGCGACCCGAACCTGGCGAACAACACGTTTGCGCTCAACTCGTTTGCGTTGCCGGTGGTCGATCTGCAACTCGGCAAGCTCGCGTCTGCCGATCCGGTCATGGCCGGCAACACACTGACGTACACGCTGATCCTGACCAACGGCGGACCGTCGCTGGCGACCAATCTGGTCGTCACGGACGCCTTGCCGGGCGGCCTGACGCCGACCGGCCTCCCGGCCGGGTGCGCCTTCAACAGTGGGTCTGTCAACTGCATGATTGCGTCGCTCGCGCCAAGTGTCACCACGTCGATCGCGCTTGTCGCGCCAGTCGATCCGGCAACGCCCGACCTAACCTCGTTTGTCAATGTGGCGACCGTCGCGTCGGACGAGCAGGACTCCAACCCGGCCAGCAATACGGTCACTCGCACCATCACGGTGCGGTCCATCATCGACCTGGCCGTGCAGACCGGCGTTTCCGCGCCGGTGGTTGCCGGTCTGCCGCTGACGTACACGGTCGTCGTCACCAACGGCGGCCCGTCGGCGGCCGGCAGCGTGCTGTTGACTGTCACGCTTCCGTCCGGCGCCGCTTTGGCAAACGCGACCGGCTGTGTGACCGCAGGCAGCAGGTTCGTATGCGATATGGGCCCGCTGGCGCCGCAGGGCAGCCTGACCCAGACGATCACGCTCGACGTGAACCCGAACACGCGCGGCGCGCTGACCAGCGTGGCCAGTGTGACCGGCGGCGGGCTGGAAAGCTCAAACACCAACAATTTCTATACCGCCACCGTCAACGTCAATGCGATAGCCGATCTGGCCATTGGCCAGGAGGCTTCGGCTACCACGGTCGTTGCTGGCACCCCGATCACGTACACGCTGTACGTGACCAACAGCGGCCCATCGCAGGCACAGGCGGTGGTCGTGACCGACACGCTGCCGGCCGTGCGCAATGTCACACCATCCGTGCCGTGCACGGTCGCCGGCGGTCTGGCCGTCTGCGCGCTGGCTCCGATCGATCCCGGCGCGGTCGTGTCGTTCACAGTTTCCGCCCAGGTGCTGCCGAGCGCGCGCAGCACGCTGGTCAATGCCGTGGCCGTGGCGAGCACCGAGCAGGATCCGGTGCTGGGCAACAACGGCGCAGTCGTCACATCAACGGTTGACACGCTTATCGACCTGGCACTGGCGAAGACCGCGTCGCCGGAACCCGCATTGGTCGGCGCCGCACTGACCCACACGCTGGTTGTGGCGAATGCCGGTCCGTCCATGGCTACCGGCATCGTGTTGACGGACTCGTTGCCCGCGCCGCTGACGTTCCGGGCGGCGGGCACAACCGCCGGTTGCGTCGTGAACGCGCCTGGCGATTTGGTGAACTGCGCGGTGAGCTCCATCGACGCCGGCGCCGCCTTCACACTGACGATCGTCAGCACGGTGGGCGCTGCTGCCGACGGCACCGTCATCACGAACACCGCGAGTGTCGCGGCAACCGAGCCGGAAGTGAGTACAACGAACAACCAGGCGTTTGCCGTCAGCACCATTCAGAACGTCGGCGACCTGGCTGTGACGAAGTCGGCTCCCGCAACGGTGGTGGCCGGCACGCCGCTGACATACACGATTAACATCACCAATCTCGGGCCGTCGCCCGTAGCGGGCGTGGTCATTACCGACCAACTGCCCGCCGGCGTCACGCTGCAAACGGCGACCGGCTGCACTTTGGCCGGGACACTGACGTGCGCCGTGGGGACGCTGGACCCGGGCGTCAACCCGACCGCGACTTATCTGGTCGTCGTGGCCACCGACAGCGCGACGGCCGCCGGCACCGCGCTGGTCAACACCGTCACAGGGGCCGGCGATCAGACGGATCCGATCCTCGCGAACAATAGTCGCACCGTGACGACGACGGTCGTGCTCTCCGCCGACCTGGTCATCTCGAAGGCCGGCCCAGGCGCGGCGACCGCCGGCACGCGCATCACCTACACGGTGGCGATCACGAACCACGGGCCGTCGCAGGCGACCGGCGTGGTCATTACCGACGCGCTCGACGCCAATCTGTCCAACATCGCTGCGCAGGCCGCCCAGGGCAGTTGCGGCGCCGCGCAGACCGTCATCTGCAACATCGGCACACTGGCCGTGGGCGCTACCACAGCGGTCACGATCGGCGCCGACATCAACCAAGCGGCCACCGGCACACTGGCGAACGCGGCCACCGTGGGATCCGCAGTCAGCGACCCCGTGACCGGCGACAATACGAGTGGCACCGTCAACACAGTCATCAACTCGTCGTCGGTGCTCTCGCTGACGAAGCTGTCCCAGACCAATCCCGTGATTGCCGGGACGCCGATCACCTACACGGTAATCGTCACCAACCACGGCCCGTCGCGCGCCCGCACCGTGCAGATGACCGACACGCTGCCGGCCGGCCTCACTTTTATCACGGCGACGAGCGCCAGCGCCGTTTGCACCGCCGCCACCGCCGGCGTGTCGGACCTGGTGTTCTGCAACTTCGGAACGCTGAATAACAACGCGAGCGCTACGGCGACCATCTACGCGATGGTGCCGTACACGGCCGCCAATGGCGCAGCCCTGAACAACCAGGCGACGGTGACGACGGGCAGCACGCCCGGATCGGTATCGACGTCCCTGAACACGAATGTTGTCCGTTTGGTGGATCTGGGTCTGATCATGTTCGACCGGCCGGATCCGGTGCTGGCTGGCGAAGCGTTGACATACACGATCCACATCACGAACAACGGGCCATCACTGGCGTCGGGTTTCGCCATCACGCAGACGGTCGCGCCGAACGTCACGATAGGCAGCTACCAACTTAGCGGCGCCACCGCAACATGCAACTCGGCAGGCGCGCAGACGCTGCACTGCGCCGGGTTCGCGCTGGCGCCCGGCGCGAGCGCGCAACTGGATGTTTTCACGCTCGTCTCGGCCAGCACGCCCAACTTACTGTCGCTGGGCAGCGTGGTGACTGTCACGACCAGCGAGTTGCCGTCGGCGCGCACCGACACGGCGGCCACGCTGGCCAGCGCCGTCAGCCCGGTCACCATCAGCAAGCAGGCCGCGCCATCGCCGGCGATCGCCGGCTCGGTGCTGACCTACACGATCCAGTTGGTGAACACGTCGGCCAGCCCGGCAACGAACGTGACCGTGCGCGACACACCACCCACGATCGGTACCTACGGTGTAGTCGCCACGGCAGGGATGGTCTGCAACAACCTGGCAGGCGCCTATACCTGCACCAGGGCCAGTCTGGCCGCCGGGGCGACGGCGGTTATTACACTTACCGCCAACGTCAGCGCGACCATCGCCGATGGCACGGTGGTGACCAACACCGCGTACCTGACGACGAGCGAAACGCTGCTCGGGACGAGCGACATGGTCGTGACGACCATCAACCGGCAGGTCGGCCTGCTGATCAGCAACTCCGCTGCGCCGGAACCAGTCGCGGGCGGCACGCTGCTGACGTACACGCTGAACGTGACGAACGCCGGCCCATCCCAGGCCACGAACGTCGTCATTAGCGATTCGCTCCCGTCCGTGGTCAGCTTCAGTTCGGCCGCCGGCTGCACGCAGCCGGGCGCGCTTGCCGTGCGATGCGTACTGGGCGATATGCTGCCCGGCGCATCGCTCGCCCGCACCATCGTCGTCACCGTCAGCCAGTCGGTGGTGTCGGGCACACTGCTGGTCAACACCGCCAGCGTGACCGCAACCGAGGACCTGAGCGGGGCGTCGCGTGACATCGTGACGTCAACCGCGTATGCGGAAGTCGCGCTGGCTGTTTCGAAGAGCGACCAGCCATCCACGGTGAACGCCGGGAACCCGCTAACCTATACGGTGCGAATCACGAATAGTGGTCCGTCGCGCGCCAACCAGGTAACACTGGTTGACACACTGGCGGCCAGCGTCACCGTGAGCGTGCCAGGTTGCTCTATCGCCAGCCAGGTCTTGCGGTGCGTGATTGGCGCTATCGACGGCCACAGCACAGCATCGTTTACGTACAGCGTGACGACGAACGCCGCGCTGGCTGACGGCGCGGTGTTGACCAATACGGCCCACATCACCGCGTCGGAGGATCTGATCGGCGTAACGGCGGTCATCACAACCAGCGTGGCGCGCAGCGTGGCGCTGGCCATCGGCAATGCCGCCCAGAAAGTTGGCTCGTTTAGCGCCGGCGACATCATCACTTACACGGTTCGCCTGACGAATACGGGGCCGTCGCTGGCCAGCGTCGTACAGGTGACCGACACACTGCCGGTCAGCGTCACCTTCGGCGCGCCAAGCCCGGCGGGCGCGTGCGCCCTGAATGCGCTGCAAATGCTGTGCGGTTACGCGACGCTCAATCCGTCTACGAGCACGTCGATCATCGTGACCGGCACGCTTCAGGCCGGCGCAGTCGGCCCGCTGGTTACGACCGCGACGGTGACGGCCAACGAAGCGCTGATCGGCGCCGGCGCTACCTACACGAACACGGTGAAATAGTGGCACAGCGGTCCATGCCTGAGGTTACAATCCGGGGCGGTGCGCTACGCGTGCTGCGCACGCTGTTATGCGCATGCGTGCTGATCGTTGCCATAAGCGCCTGCGACGCCGAGGCGCCGGCAGCAACGGCTGTGCCCGCTACGCAAGCGCCGACGGCGGTACTGCCGACCGTTACGCCAACGCCGGTACCACCGACCGCGAGCCCGACCGCTACGGCCACACAAACACCACTCCCGCCCACGCTCACCCCCACCGCGACGGCGTCCGTCACTCCGACAGCGATTCCGCCGACGGCAACGGTAACGCGCACGCCGGCGCCAACGCCACGATTCACGGTCCCGGCCGGGCGAAGCGGGCTGCTCATGCGCAACTTCGCCGACCGGGCGGCCAGCGTCAAAGTCGGCGCCCGCGCCTACAGCGTGCCGGCGCGCGGGGCCGCCGGCCCCGGGGAGTTGTTCGTCGCGCTCGAACCCGGCACGTATGGGTATTCGGCTGATGTGCCAGCCACCGGACGGTCCGGCGAGATTGTCCTGGTCGCCGATCGCGCGTACGTGCTCCTGCTGACGCCTTAGCCCGTCTGCTCTTCTCGACAAAAGCCAACCGCCGCGACCGAACATCGGTCACGGCGGTTGGCTTATCGTACTGAAGAGCGCTTACTTCTGCGAGAGCGCCTGCTCAATCGGCACGCCGTTCAACAGCGTGGTAACCGTCTTCACGGCGGGATTCTGCATCGCGGTGTACTTGATCTGAGCGATGACGCGCGGCGCATCGCAAGTGCCGTCAAGCTTCGTCGTGCCGATCAGCCGGACAGTGACCGCCGAACCAGCCAGCACAACGCTGTCCACGGATAGATTCGACTGCCAGAGCGCATTGTACAGTCCAGACTGGCCAATATTCTTGTCCTTGATCGACACAAGCTCTTTCTCCGCGGCCGTCAACAGGCCGCTGGACTGGGCAACTGTGCGATCGACGGCAACGATGCTGTCATCACAGCCGATCTTGGGGCCTGCCTTGCCCGCATCGCCAAGCGCGACCACGTAGACTTTGACGGTCATCGTCGGGCCGGATATGGCCTTCGTCGGGGTCGCCGTGGGCGGGACCGGTGTGGCTGTCGGTTGCGATACCACGCGGGTAGCCACTGGCGTCACCCCAACCGGGCCGGCGGTCGGCGCACGCGTTGCGCTGGTCGTGGGGCCAGCCGCCCCGGGCGTGGCGGCTGGCCGGCTCGCCGACGGTGTTCCAGCGGGTCCACCTGTGCCGGGAGTAGCCGGACGACTGGCCGATGGCGTGCCTGCGGGTGCAAGGGTTGCCCCGGAGGACGGTGCAGTCGTCAAACTACCCGGTACAGGCGTGAAACGTGAGACGGGCTCGCTGCCGGGGCGTTCGCAAGCAGCCAGCAGAAAAGCAACAAGCAAGAGAACAAACGCGCACGCCAACTGGCGGCGCCGATTGGGGGCGATACGGGGCTTCAACAGGTCCTCCTCATTGAGTCTGGTTGTCCGCTCGTGTCGATGCCATTTTAGTGGAGTTGGCGCGAAAATGCCAATTGCGCGGCAGGGCTACAGCAATTCTCATTTTGGCCTTGGGCGGGTACTTTCCATTGCCGGCTTGCTATGAACTGGCCCCCCTGGTGCTTGTCACGCATGGACGGCCGACTCCAAAATGAGAATTGCTGGCAGGGCTACAGATACCACTCGCCTTCGAAGACGGTAGTGGCCGGTCCGGCCATCATGACTTCGCCTGTGCCGTCCCAGCCGATGGACAGTGTGCCGCCGGGCAGGTGTACCGCGACCTGGTCTGCCACCGCGCCGCGCAGTCGCGCCGCCACCATGGAGGCGCAGGCGCCGGTGCCGCACGCCAGCGTAATGCCGACGCTGCGCTCCCAGACGCGCACACGGAGTTCGCTGCGGGACAGCACGTTGACAGCTTCAAAGTTCGTGCGGTTGGGAAACAGTGTGTGCCGCTCGATCTGCGGCCCAATCGATTCCATCGGGAAGTCCGCCAGCGGCGTATCGACCAGCGCCACGGCATGCGGGTTGCCCATATTGACGGACGCCAGCAACAGTTCGCGCGCCGGTGCGCCGACCGTCACGGCATGCCCGGTGAACTCGATGCGCGGCACGCCCATCGCCACATCCGCGCCGGTCACGACGCTGTTCTGAATATGCAGCCGCAGGCGCTTGATGCCGCCAAGCGTATCGACGCTCAGTTCCGGCTTGCGGACGATGCCGCGGTCGTAAACGTATTTGCCGATGCAGCGCACGCCGTTGCCGCACATTTCGGCCTCGAAGCCGTCGACGTTGAACAGCCGCATGGTGATATCGGCGCGCGGTGACGGCGCAACCAGCAGCAACTGGTCGGCGCCCACGCCGAAGTGGCGCTCGCACATGGCGCGCGCCAGCGCGGCCCAGTCGAGATCGCGCGGCGCGCGCGCGTCGACGACGATGAAATCGTTGCCCAGCCCGTGCATTTTGGTGAATGGGAGCGTGCTTGTCATAGAGCGGATTATACCCCGGCGAAGCACATCTGTCATGCCGCGCACTTCTGGCTCAGCAATTCCCATTTTGGCTTTGGACGGGTACTTTCCAATGCGGGCTTGCTATGAACTGGCCCCTTGGTGCTCATCACGCAAGCTGGCTCGCCAAGCAAGCGGCGTTGCCCTCCCCCCGACCCCCTCCCAACCTTGCTGAGAGGGGGCGAGATTCTAAGGGGAGGTGCGCGGCGGCTGCGCCGCCGCGCACCTCCCCGTTAGCTTTTCCCCTGCTCCC
>JACRMK010000070.1 GCA_016235055.1 Chloroflexota bacterium
CCGTTGACCCATCGGTTGACCCGTCCATTTGTCCGTTGTCACGCCCCTACCGCCACATCCGTTTATGCGTTGACCCATCGGTTGACCCGTCCATTTGTCCGTTGTCACGCCCTACCGCCGCATCCGTTTGTCCGTTTGTCATCCGTTGACCCGTCCATTTGTCCGTTGTCACGCCCCTACCGCCACATCCGTTTGTCCGTTTGTCATCCGTTGTCGCGATTCGGGACATTTGTCCCGTCCTGCCCGGGCTGTCATCCCGATCCGTACCGGGCGCGCCGCGCGCCAACTTCGGGACATTTGACACATGCATTTATGCGTATAAGCAGTGATAATGAAGCCGTAAATAGAAGAGAGCGCGATCATGATGGGCGCGCTCCCCCGACACACTCTCAAGGAGGGAGTATCCGATGTCCAGACTGCTGAACCGCAACAACGTACAGGTCTCCGATCCACCGATTGCCAGGTTTCTCTTCGGCGACCGCCGCATGGCACTGCTCTGGCTGCCGATCCGCTTATACGTGGGCTACAGTTGGTTCGACGCGTCACAGCACAAGATCAGCGAACCGGGCTGGGTCGTGACCGGCGAATCGCTCAAGGGCTTCTGGCTGAATGTCGTGAAGACGGACCCCAGGCCGGTGGCGTATTTTGACTGGTATCGCAGTTTCATCCAGTACCTGCTCGATATGCAGGCGTACACCTGGTTCGCCAAAGTGGTTGCCTATGGCGAGCTCGCGCTCGGCATCGCACTGATGCTCGGCGCCTTCACCGGGGTGGCGGCGTTCTTCGGCGCGTTCATGAACTGGAACTTCATCATGGCGGGCACCGCCTCCAGCAACCCGCTGCTGTTCGCGCTGGCGATCGGCATGGTGCTGGCGTGGAAGGTTGCCGGCTACTGGGGCGCTGACCGCGTCTTGCTGCCGCTGCTCGGCACACCGTGGGCGCCGGCCATTCAGTTAGGCACGGGCGAAGCGGTCAAGGAGCCGGCACGCGGCTGACGGAAGGAGGCGGCATAACGGAGTGTGACAACCGCATAGTGACAAGTGCATAGTGGGATCAAACCGAAACGGCTGCCTGGGAGCAGCCGTTTCGGTTTCCTGCTAATGCCCGATCTGCGCCTACGGAGCGCATCCCGCCGAGTTTACGTGCGCCCTGGCGGCGGGAAGAGCCGGCGCGGTTGTTTGACCGTGATGCGCGAGCGGCCTTCATCGAATATCTTGGCCGCTTCCTCGCTCAGTGCCTTGGCCGCCTCAAACTTCTGCTTCGCCTTGTCGACCAGCGGCGTCAGGTTGCGCTGCTCCCAGCGGTCGAACTCATCGCCCCACGCGCTCATACGCTTCGATGCCGCGCTGATCTGGGTCTCCAGCTTGTCGAGCTCGCTGAGCACCCCCAGGAAGCGCCGGTAGTCGCCCGCCTGCTGCGCATCGGTCAGCCGGTCGAGCGCACGCGTGTATTCAAGTTGCTTGTCGAACAGGTCGACCGCGTCGGCCACGAACGTCAGACCGCTTTCGCGCTGGATCTTCTGCATCGTATCGCGAAAGCCCTCGAGTTCCTGCCGCATCGAGGCCGTCAACTGTCGCGCGCCGGTGTAATCGAAGCGGTCCAGATACGCCTCGTACTTCTGGAACGCGGCGCGGCTCAGCGCGGACGACTTTGCGGCGTTGTCCAGCGTATCGACCAGCTTCGGCAGAGCGGTCACGAGCGTGTTGGTGCGCGTCCACAACTGCTCGAATGCCGCGAAGCCCTCCACCTGCAACTCCAGCGACTCGCGCGACTTGGACGCGAATACCAGGTACCAGTCGGGCAGGTCGAGCTTCTCCATCGCGCCGAACTGCTCCGCCATCAACCCGACTTGCTCCTGGATGGTCCGCACACGGTCGCGCATGCCGGAGAAGCTGCTCTGGAACCGTTTAGCCCACTGCGCGCGATCGCCCTCATCCACCTTGCCCAGCAGGTCCTTGAGTTCGCGCGATGCCTCGTCGGCCTTCTGCGAGTGCACCGCCGAGCGGGTCAGCAGGATGTACGAGCGCGTCCAGTTGGACAGCGTTTCGTCGTTGCTGTTAGCCAGCGCCTTGTCGAAGTCGGCCAGCGCAGCCTCATACTCTTTCTGCGCCGCGTGCACAATGCCGCGGTTGACGTAGAACGCCGCCTGCCGGCCGTCGAGCTCAATCGACCGGTTGTAATCCTCGAGCGCCAGATCGTACTTCCGGCGCCCGGCGTATGCCATGCCGCGCTGCTGGTACAGCCAGGCGTCTTCGGGGCCGAGGCGCAGCGCCGCGCTGAACTCGTCGCCCGCACGCACGAAGCTGTCCTGCTGCAAGAAGGCGTAGCCGCGCCCCGCAAAGATGACCCGCTTGAGCGCGTCGGTCGGCTCGCGCTGCTCGGCGCGGTCGAAGTCGGCGATCGCCTCGGAATACGTCTCCAATTGCAGCCGGGCCGATGCGCGCAGGACGTAGAGCGTCATTTCGCGCCGAGGCGACAGCACGCCCAGCGCCAGCGCGTCGCTCGCGTCGCCGATCGCGGCCTTGTCGCGGCCCTGCGCCTCGGCGACGATGGCGCGCGCGTAGAACGCCAGCGCCCGCTCGCGGGGCGGCGACTGCGCCGTGTCGATGACGCGCAAGGCGTCGGCGCGCGCCAGCTCCAGTTCGCCGCGCTGCGCCAGCGCATACGCCCGGTAGGCGTAGGCCGCCGTGCTATCCGCCGCCAACTCAATCGCCTGCGTCGCGGCCGTCACCGTATCGGCGTAGCGCTCGAGCTCCAGCGCGGCGAACGCGCGCAGTGTGTGGATGTCGGCGCGCGTGGCATCGGCGAAGATGGCGTCGTTGAGGTCGGCCAGCGCTTTGGGCAGCGCGCCCGCCTCCACTTCGTTCTGCGCGCGCCGGTAGAGCGCGTCGGCCAGCGCGGTGCGATTGCGCTCTGCACCGTCGGCCTTCTGCTCGACCGCTTTGGACAGATCAACCACGGCCTCATCGAGTTGGCCCAGTTGCAGGTAGGCATAGCCGCGCCCGGCCAGCATATTGGCCGTATCCTGGCCAGTTTCGAGCGTAGCCGCGTAGTCCGTTACCGCGTTCTGCCATTCGGCGAGCGCGCTGTAACTGCGCGCGCGCAGCGCCAGCGCATCGGCCGCGCCGGGGTGCAGCACCAAGTAGCGCGTCAGATCGGCGGCGGCATCGGCATGCCGTTGGAGGATCGCATATGCGTTCGCCCGGCCAAAGAGCGCCGCCGCGTCATCGGGGAATGTGGCGAGGAACGCGCTGAAGTCCGTAGCCGCCGGTTCGTGCGCGCCGAGCTTTGCGCGCGCCTGCGCGCGGCAGAGATATGCGGCGGTCTGCTCCGGCCGCAGTTCGAGCACCGCCGTGCTGTCGGACGCGGCCTCGTCGTAGCGCAACAGCACCAGGCGGGCGCGGGCGCGGCCCCACAGCGCGTCGGCTTTCAGCGGCGGCAGCAACGCCAGCGTGACCGCGCGGTCATACTGCTCCTCGGCGGCGGCGGTCTGCGCCTCCGCGAGGTCGCGGTCACCCAGCATCAGGAACGGCAGCGGACTGGCCAGCGCCAGCAGCACGATCACGATGATCGCAGCCAGCACAACTACGGGAAAGGACGGTCGTCTCATGGCTCGGCTCCTGTAGAAGGGCACGAACGATTCGTTCTGTCCCCCACCCCCCGCCATTAAATGTACTACGCCGCCGCACATTGTCAATTGTGGCATAAAATGCGCCGAGCCATTTGGAACACGAACGCCACGAAACTGCGCGAAAGCGGCGAAATGGGCGCGCCTCTTTCGTGTGGTTCGCGGCCTTTCGCGCGGTTCGCGTTCCAACGGTTTACGGCACGCACCCAACAGCCTGAACGTACTCGGCGCACAGAGTCTTTGGAACACGAGAATCACGAAACGCCGCGAATGACACGAAAGGCATCCGCAGGCATCGGCACGCGCCTTGTGCCCGCACGCCTGCACCCGTTTGTCCGCCCGACGTCCGTTGTCGCATCGTCGTAGGGGCGAAGCATAAAGGCATCCGCAGGCATCGGCACGCGCCTTGTGCCCGCACGCCTGCACCCGTTTGTCCGCCCGACGTCCGTTGTCGCATCGTCGTAGGGGCGAAGCATCGGCGCGAGCGCGTCGGTCACACACGATCCGCTTGCCGATGCTTCGCCCCTACCCGCATCGGCGCGAGCGCCCTTTCGCACCCCTTTCGTGGGTTTCGCGGCCTTTCGCGCGGTTCGCGTTCCAACGGTTTACGGCACGCGGCCGACCGCCAGCGTGTATTCGTTGCGCTGGTAGAAGTCCGGGCTATCTGTCTTTTCCGCCGCGCGGCCGCCTTCAGACAACTCGCGCCAATACGCTTGGTCGTCCGGCGTAAGGGGCAGGCTCTTTGACTGCGTGGCCTGCCACATAAAGAAGCTCAGGCAGAATGCCCGGTCGTTGGCATTCAGCGGCGCCCGCTTCTCCACGGCAAAGAACCGCTGCCTGACCTCGGTCAATCCTGCCGATCGTAAGATGCGCGGCAGTTCCGGCGAGCGCATGATGCCGTTCCACTCAACATTACCGCTCCGGCAGAGCGCTTCGTGATGGCGGTTAACAATCAGAAACGGAACCACCGAGTTGTAGCTGCCGCTCCAGTTGAAATCCTTGATGGCGATCAGCCCGCCCGACGTCGTCACGCGCTTGAACTCCGCCAGCATCTGGTCCGCCTGCGCTTCTGTCTGGTACTGGAACACGCTGGCACTCCACACCGCGTCGAATGTTGCGTCCGGATACGGCAGTTCCAGGACACTCCCTGCACGCGCTTCAACCGGGCATGCCAGTGGCTTGGCATTGAAGCGTGATTCCACCATCACAATGTTCTCCGGTGCTATGTCCAGCGCGCTCAAGCGGCCAGTCGGGCCAACCAGTTCGGCGAACCACGGCAGATAGCTGCCGATCCCACATCCGGCGTCAAGCACATGCCCGCTTGGCTGGATTCCGACCCACCGCACCATCGCTTCGTAAGGTTCGCGTGCGAAATTGAAGTGCTGGTCTTGCCACATCGAATCGGCAAGGTCATGGCCTGTAGATATGACGTGTTCGTTGCTCATCGATGCCTCCTTGAGAGTGAGATGGCTACAATTTCATGCGCTTGCGTGCCTCGATCGCCGAGAAGCCCGCCGACATCGGGATGCAGCGCACGAAATCGCAGCCGGCCTCGTCGAGCCAGGCGCGGTGCTCGCTTTCCGTGTGGGCGCGTCCTCCGTCATATATGCTTAGGAACATGACATTCGCTGCCACGGTGACCAGCGGCGACAGGCGTGAGTCGTCCAGCATCGCGCCGACGATGAAGATTGCGCCGCCCGGACGGATTGCCCGCGCCGTGTTGATGATCGCGTTCCGCGCATCGTCTGGCGCCAGCGCCTGGATGAAACGCAGCATCACCGCCGCGTCGTATGCCCCGGTCAGTGGCTCGCGCGTCACGTCCGTCGGCAGCACATGCAAGCGCGCGCGCGCCGGCGCCTCGGCGATCAACCGATGAGTGTACGGCGTCACCGCTGGCAAGTCGGCCACGGTTGCCGTCAGCGTTGGGAAGGCATCGGCGAATGCAGCCGCAAGCGCGCCCGAGCCGCCGCCGACGTCGAGGAGCGAGCGGCACTCAGAAAGATCGCACGCCTGCATCAGCTCGCCCGCCACGCGCGCCGCGCTCTGGCTCAGGCCGCGCAGCATCGCCATCTGCTCTTCGTCGCTCGCGCTAGAGTAGTCATGCAGCGCTTGCGGCCGGCCGCTGCGGATCGACTCGGCCGTCTTGAGCATGGCATGGTACGCCAAATCATATGTTGAGTGTATGCCGCCGGCGTACGCCGACTCGCCGCGAACCAGATAGCGCGCCGCCAGCGGCGAATTGCGAAAGCATCCATCGCCATCGACCGCCAGCAGGTTGCACGGCACGAGTGCATACAGCAGAGGCGCAAGCCGGTCGGTCTGCACGCCGAGCGCCGACGCCAATTCGGCAGCCGTCAACGCGCCGTCCTTTAGCGGCGTGAAGAGATCAAGCTGACAGGCGGCCATCAAGTTGAACGAGTCATACGCGGCATACCAGATGCGCAGCAGATCGTCGATTGGCAGTGGACTGGTAGATTCGTTGGACATGGGTTCAATGCTCCTGTGTGTGATGACGTGGTTCGCAAAGCACGCGAGATGCCGTGAACACCGCGATGAGAGCGCGTCCCTTTCGTGCGTTTCGCGGCCCTTCGCGCGGTTCGTGGTCCAAAGGTTTGCGGAACACGCATTATTCAGTTGTGTTCAGTAGTTCGGGTTGACAGGCAAGGCGGACGCCGACGCGTGATGAGTGCAACGCGGCGAGAATACAGCACGGAGTGTTGGGAAGCTTATGCCGGCCAGGCGGCGAGCGCGGAATGCAATGCGAGCGGGATACGACAAGACGCAGCGGAGAGTGCGTCGAGCGGGTAGCGCGTAGAGCCATACGTTCTCCTTCCCCATCGCTCCCCCTCCCGGGCAGCGATGGACGAGAACCGGACCGAGCGCAATTAGGCGAATTATATGCCACTGAACCGGCGCTGTCAACGATTTTTGGCGAATTGGCATAAAGTCGCGTCAACGAAACCGCCCCGCCAGCGCACGCTCACGAGTGCTCCAAATCGGCACGCGCCACCAAAACAGCTCATTTGCAATCCCCGAATCTATGCTATACTGGTAAAATCACCTATCGTGTATTGACTCTAAAAGCCCGGAATGGGCCGCTATGACATTTACGCCTGAAAACCCGCTGATTGTGCAGGGCGACAAGACCGTCCTGCTGGAAGTCAATAACCCGCGCTACGAAGCGGCGCGGGATGCGCTGGCGCGCTTCGCCGAACTGGAAAAGTCGCCGGAGCATATCCACACCTACCGGCTGACGCCGCTTTCGCTGTGGAACGCCGCCGCGGCCGGCGAAACCGCCGAGGCGATGATTAACGCACTGGTTAGCTTCGGCAAGTACGACTTGCCCGAGAACGTCCGCGTGGATATTTTGGACTATGTCTCGCGCTATGGGCGACTGAAGCTGTTCAAGGACGGTGAGCGTCTGCTGCTGAACTCGCAGGACACGACGCTCATCACCGAAATCACCAACCACAAGCGGGCCAAGCCGTTCATCCTGGAGGCGGTCGACGCCCACACCCTGCGCATCGACCCGACCCAGCGCGGCCACCTGAAGCAGGCGCTCGTGCTGATCGGCTACCCGGTCGAGGATCTGGCCGGCTACGTGGACGGCGCGCACCTGCCGCTGCAACTGCGCGAGACGACGCGCGACGGCGAGCATTTCGGCCTGCGGCGCTACCAGAGCGAGTCGGTGGACGTGTTTTACGCGGCCGGATCGGCGCGCGGCGGGTCGGGCGTCATCGTGCTGCCCTGCGGCGCGGGTAAGACCGTCGTCGGAATCGGCGCGCTGGCGCGCATGCAGACCAGCACCTTGATCCTGACCACCTCGACGGTCGCCGTGCGGCAGTGGATTGACGAAATCCTCGACAAAACGAGCCTGACGGCCGAGGATGTCGGCGAGTACACCGGCGACGTCAAGGAGATCAAACCGGTCACGATCAGCACCTACCAGATTATGACGTACCGGTCGAAGAAGACCGATGAGTTCCCGCACTTCGCCCTGTTCGACCAGCGCGACTGGGGCCTGATCATCTATGACGAGGTGCACCTGCTGCCCGCGCCGGTCTTCCGCGTCACCGCGGAGATCCAGTCGCGGCGGCGGCTTGGTCTCACGGCGACGCTCGTGCGCGAAGACGGCCGCGAAACCGACGTGTTCTCGCTGATCGGGCCGAAGAAGTTCGACGTGCCGTGGAAAGACCTCGAAAAGCAGGGCTGGATCGCCACCGCCGAGTGCCACGAGGTGCGCCTGCCGATGCCGGAGAGCGAGCGCATGGCCTACGCCGTGGCCGACGAGCGCGACAAGTACCGCATCGCCGCCGAGAACCCGTTCAAGGTCGACCTGCTCAAACAACTGCTCATCAAGCACCGCGACGACAACGTGCTCGTCATCGGCCAGTACATCGACCAGTTGGAGTTGATCGCGCGCGAGACCGGCGCGCCGATCATCACCGGCAAGACGCCGACCCGGGAGCGCGAGCGGCTGTACAACGCGTTCCGCGCCGGCGAGCAGCGGCTGATGATCGTGTCCAAAGTCGCCAACTTCGCGATCGACCTGCCCGACGCCAACGTCGCCATCCAGGTTTCCGGCACCTACGGCTCGCGGCAGGAAGAGGCGCAGCGGCTGGGGCGCATCCTGCGCCCGAAGCGCAACGGCCTGCTGGCGCACTTCTATTCGCTCGTTTCGCGCGACACGCGCGATCAGGAGTTCGCCGCCAAGCGGCAACTCTTCCTGACCGAGCAGGGCTACCGCTACGATATCCTCTACGACCACGAAGTGGCGGCATTCCAACCGGCGATGCTGGCCGGCATTGTGGCTGCGCCGGCCCCCAAACTGCTGAACTGACGCATTTATGCCCCGCCCCAGGCCGTTCCCGACACTGAAAGAGTCTCAGGTACGTCGCCTCGCCGCGCCGGCGGCGTTTGCCGCCGGGGCGACGCTCTGGCAGGACGGTGCGGTCGGACGCGGCACGCTGGCCCTGCACGAGCCGCTCATCATGGCGCAGGTGCAGGGCGGCGCGCAGAACGAGCTCACCGTCATCGTTCGGCATCAGGCCGGCGACGAATTCGATGCGCAGTGCGACTGCGGCACGGGCGGCCTCTGCGCCCATGCGGTCGCCCTGCTGCTGGCCTGGGTGAACGAGAGCTACACATTCGAGCGCGTGGACGCCGCGCCGGCAGCGCGCGCGCAGGCCGCCTCGCTCCAGTACCAGTGGCGGCACTACCTGCAGGCCGCCAGCCTGGCGCAGTTGCGCGCCATCACGCGTCGCCACGGCATCTCGCATGCCGGGGCCGACCGCGCCAGCCTGCTGGCGCGCGTGGCCGAGCACCTGGCACAGCCGGAAACCGGGCGGCAGGCGGTCGCCACGTTGAGCGAGGCGCAGAAGCGTGTCTTCCAGATGTTGTACATCCTCAGCGACGGCCAGCCCGACACCACCGTCGCCGACTTGCAGGAAGCGCTCGGCTGGCTGGAGATCAGCCCGGTCGAGGAAGCGCTGCGCGAACTGCGCGAGCGCGGACTGGTCGTGACGCTGCCATCGCACTGGTTCCGCAGCGACCCGTACACGATCGCGCCGGGCGCCGGGCCGCTGGTGCCGCCGATGACCGGCCAGTGGCCGGCCGCCGACGGGTTCGACCAGCCGCGTCTCGGCGTCGTGCATCCGTTCAGCGGCGACCTGTCGCGGCTGCGCATTGTCTCCGGCGGCGTCTCCGTGCCGGAGATCATGCTGCTGGCGCCGCACCTGACATTGAAAGTGCGCCGGCAGCCGCCGGACCTGGCCCAGGCGCATGCGATCAAAGCGTTGCGCGACTGGCCGTACGAGCTTGACGAGATGGTGCGTCTGCAGGTCAAACCAGGCTGGTTGCACCAGCCTGACTCCGTGCTGAGCGTGCCGCCGCCCGCGCCGCGGCTCGACGATGAATCGCTGGCGGCGCTGCGCCCGCTGACGGGCGCCGACGACCTGAGTGACTTCATCAGCTACCTGCTGCCCGACCCGCCGCGCGCCGAAGCGCACGACACGCGCGTCATTTTCGCCGCGTGGCAGCGCACCACCGCCTGGACCGAGTTGTGGCCGGTGATGAGCGAGCACGGGCTGAAGGGCAGGCGCTCGGTGCTGGCTGCGCACATGACCTACGCACACTGGCTGGAGCAACTGGCGCGCGCGCGCCGCTTCATCACCCGCCTGCTGTCGCTGCTGCCCGGCGGCATCTGGCACGACTTCGCTTCGCTGCTCGAAACCACGCACGCCATCAACGCCGACTTCCTGCGCGAGCGACAGCCGTTCCCCCTGCAACCCGCCTGGTGGCTGGAGACGAACGGCAGCCGCATCGACCCGCGCACGCTCGACGCGTGGCGCGGCGCATACGGCGCCTTCATCGAGCGCATCGTGAGCGGCCCGCTGCGCTGGCTCGGCGCAGTCGAACTCGCCGTGCAGGATGCCCATCCCGCCGACGAAACGGCCGATCCGATCAGCGTGCGCGCCGTGCGCCTGACGCCGCTCGGCGAGGCGCTGCTGCGGGGCGGCGAGCTGCCCACGCCGAACGCGCCCGAACGCGCCCTGCGCCTGTCCGACGACCTCGGCGCGCAACTGCCGCTGGCGCGCAACGACTTCTCGGCCTTCCTGGCCCTCGAGCGCCTGGCGCGCTTCGAGCAGGTAAGCGACGGCCACGCGGCCTACCGCTTCGACGAGGAGCACGCGCATGCCGCGTTCGAGTACGGGCTGACGCTGGACGATGTGCTGGCGCAGCTTGCCCGGCTCGCCGACGGCCCGCTGCCCGCGCGCGTGCTCACGCAGTGGCAGGACTGGTGGGCGCGCTACGGCCGCGTGCGCTGGTACGACGACCTGACCGTCTTCGAGCTCGCCGACGACTACATCCTGCAGGAACTGCTCACGCAGACCGACCTGAAAGAACATGTGCTGTTTACTTTCAGCCCGCGGCTGATCGTGGTGCGCCCGGAAAGCGCGGACGCGCTCACGCGCCAGCTCGTCAAGAAGGGCTATACGCCGAGGGTCGAATGAGCACGCCGACCAACGCCGCGCGCGCCCCCGTGCGCGCCCTGCCCGCCGAGCGGCTGCTGGCGGGGAGCCATCGCGACGTGCTGCGCGCGATCGCCAAGGCCCACAGCATCGGCGCCCCGCTGCCACGCAAGCCCAAGCTGGTCAAGCTGCTGGCGGCACGGCTGGCCGACCCGCAGATCGTGCGCGCCGCGCTGGACGGCATGCCGCCAATCACCCGCCAGATTCTGGAGTGGGTGCGCGAGCAGGGCGGCTGCGCACAGAGCGCCGAAATCATGCGCGCGCTGGCCGCCGAGGGCGCGCCGGCCGATGCGGGGCTGCACCACGAGATCGTCGACGCACTCTGGCCGCTGCTGCAATTCGGGCTGCTGATCAGCCGCCTCGGTGACTGGCTGCCGCCGACGCTCGACACGCTGGCGATACTCAATACCGAACTGCTCATCCCGGCTGAGGTGCTCGAAGCGATCCGGCCGGCGCGCCGCCCGCTGCGCGCGCCCGCCGCCGGGCAGATCGAGCGCATCGAAGAGGGCGCGGCGCAGACGTTCCAGCGCGACGTGTACCTCTATTGGAACTACCTGCGCGGCCGGCCGGTGGAACTGACCGCCGCCGGGCTGGTGCCCAAGCGGCACCTGACGCGCCTGAACGAGGTGCTGATCGGCAAAGTCGATCTGAAGCGCGCGCGCGACGAGGTGCAGGCGCACCGGCTGCACTTCATCCGGCTGATGATGGAAGAGACCGGACTGGCACGGCGCAGCGGCCGCCGGCTCGAAGCGATCGCCGGCGCGCACGAGTTCTTCGGCTACAGCCTGACGCGCCGCACCGACCGCTTTGTGCAGGCGTGGCGGCGCTCGGCGCGCTGGAACGAACTGCTGCACCTGCCGGTCGCGCCGCGCATGCACGAAGAGCGCTCGGCGCGCGCTTTTCAACTGGTGGCGCGCGCGCGGCAGGCCGTCGTCAAGCAGATCGCGGAGAGCGCCGGCCCGGGCTGGTCGCTGCTGTCCGACTGCATCGAGCGCATGCGCGACACGAGCTACGAGTTTCTGTTCCGGCGCTCGCGCGAAGACTATGGCGCGATCAACCCGTACTACTATTATCACAACCCGCTCGGCTGGGGTTTCCCGGTCGCCGACGAGCGCGAGGGCTGGACGCGCGTCGAGCAGGAGTACATCACCGCCGTCGTGCGCGACGCGATGCACTGGCTGGGGCTGGTCTCGCTGGGCCACGCGGGCGGCGCGCTGCTGGCGTTCCGCCTGACGCCGCTCGGTGCGTACCTGCTTGGCATCGGCAGCGCACCGCCCGGCGACGAGGCCGCCGGCGCCGGGCACATCGTCGTGCAGCCGAACTTCCAGATCTTCGCGCTGGAGCCGATCGCCGAGCAGACGCTGTCGATGCTCGACCGCTTTGCCGACCGCGTAAAGGCCGACAAGGTGTACGAGTATCACCTGTCGCGCGAGTCGATCTACCGCGCGCAGCAGAAGGGCATGACCAGCGCCGACGTGATCGCCTACCTGGCGCGCACGGCCGCCTCGATCCTGCCGCAAAACGTCCAGCGCACGCTGGAGGAGTGGGGGCAGTCATACGACCGTATCGTCGTGCGACGCGGCGTGTCGCTCATTCATGCGCTGGAGCCGGCGCTGCTCGACGCGCTGCAGGCGGCGCCGGGCGTGCGGCTGATCAGCAGGCCATTGCCGCGCGTGGCGCTGGCACCGGGCGCGCCGGAGAGGCGCGAGCCGCTGCTGCGCGCCCTGAAGGCGCAGGGGCTGCTGCCGGCCTTCACCGCCGGGGCCGACGATATTGAAGACGCGCTCACGCTCGACGCCGACGGCCGAGTGACCGTACTGCAGGCCGTGCCAAGCGTGTTCCTGCTGAAGGAGCTGGAGCAGCACGCCGAGCGCCGCCCCGACGGCTACTACCTGAGCGAGGCCATCGTCAAATCGGAGCGCAACGCCGGCGAGTCGATCGAGGAGATCATCGCGCGCTGGCAGCGCTGGCATCACGGCCCACTGCCGGGTCCCGTCGTGATCGCCATACGCCGCTGGGGGCAGTTCTACGGGCGCGCGCGGCTGCGCGAGATGCGCCTGATGCAACTGCCGAGCGCCGACGTGGCGCAGGCGCTGCTGGACGATCCGGAGACGGGGCCGTTGCTGCACCCGTACCCGGCCGACCCGTCGTCTGTGTTCGTGGCCGACGAGCATGTCGATCAGGTGCGCGCCCTGCTGGAAGCGCGCGGCATCCCGGTCGGTTAGCGCGCGCAGAACCCAATCATTCGCCAGAGCGCCCGGCATCAGCCAAAAATCTTCGGGTGACCTGATGTTGAAATCAGCATCCACACCGCGCACACCGGAGGAGCAGATGAACATTCCGAAATACTGGGCCCACTTGCGCCAGCCGATCGACACCAGCAGTGGCCGGTACCAGTACAACTGCTGGCAGTGGTCGAACACGAGCGAGGCCGAGGCGATCCAGCGCGCCCAGGCGCGCGTGCTGGAGGTCGCGAAGAAAGCGGCGTCCGGCGCCGATCTCGACCGCTACGGCTACGGAGACCGGCCGATGCGCGAAGAGATCGTCATCGAGATGCGCAACGGCAGCGATACGGTGGCTGCCATCACCCGCAACGCCTACGGCGCGCTGGTGCTGAACGCCGCCAATGCCATGTTCATCGACATCGACATTGACGAAGACGAGCAACGCCGGCGCGAACCGAAAGTGCTTGAGGGCATCCAGCGCTTTGCGGCCGACAACGCCGGCTGGGGCATCCGCATGTACCGCACACGCGGCGGACTGCGCGGCCTGTTCACGCACGCGCTGTTCGACCCCACCGACCGGGGTACCGCCGACCTGCTCCGCGCGCTCGGCAGCGATCCGCTGTATATCCGGCTGTGCGCGGCACAGCAGTGCTTCCGCGCCCGCCTGACGCCGAAGCCATGGCGCTGCGACGCGGGCAAGCCGCCGGCCCGTTTCCCCTTCCCGGACAAGCCGACCGAGGCGCGCTACCGCGCGTGGGTGCAGCGTTACGAGCAGGCTAGCCAGTCATACGGCGTCTGCCGCCTGGTCGGAGCATATGGTGTGGCGACACGCGACCCGATCGTGAACGCGGTGCTGGAAGTGCATGACCGCTACACGCGGCCGGGCGAGACGTTGACACTGGCCTGACGCCAGCGCGACAGTTCAAGGAGACCACAATGAGCGACACCCCATCGGGCGTGCATGCCCTCAAAGACCTGATCCAGACGCAGAGTGGATCCGTTGTCAGCCGCACGCTCGTCAAGAAGCCGACCGGTACGGTCACGGCGTTCGCATTCGCTGAAGGCGAGGGGTTGAGCGAGCACACCGCGCCGTTCGAGGCGCTCGTCATCGGCGTCGAGGGCGAGGCTGAGGTGCGCATCGACGGCCAGCCGCACACCGTGCGCGCCGGCGACCTGCTGGTGCTGCCCGCCAACCACCCGCACGCCGTCAAGGCCGCCGCGCCGTTCAAGATGCTGCTGGTCATGATCCGCGAATCGGAGCGGGAGTGAGTGCAGTGTATAGCACCTTAAATCGGTCATCCTGAGCGCGAAGGCAAGCCGCTGAGCTAATTGGATTCCACGCGCGCGAAGGACCTGAAATCCGCAATCACCTGTGTCACCGCGAGCCATACGGGTCGCGAATCGAGATGCTTCACGCGCGCAACCTGCAGCATGAGTAGGGTTATGCCTTCGCGTTCAGCATGACAAGGTTCGTATATCAGATCGAGGAAGCCGGCGGCTTCCTCGATCTGTTTCAGGTGTCGAACGGCCAGTGCTGGCCGGAGCGGTCGGCGAAGAACAGCATGATATCGAGCGTCGGCAGCGGATAGCCCAGCGACGTCATCACGACCGACAGCTCGCCGCGATGGTGGATGGCGTGCTGGCTGGTCTGCATCAGAATCTCCCAGACCGTGTAGTTCAGCCGGTGGTCGCCGAAGTCGACCGAAATCACCCGCGCCAGGTCGGCCTCCGGCAGCGCCGCCAGCAGCGCCTGCATGTCGGCGACGATGCCATCCCAGTACTGGCACATGGCGGCCAGCGTCGGAAACGCGGGTAGCTCCTGCCACGACGCGCCGCGCACGAGTGCGAGCAGCCACGCATCGGATTCCATCACGTGCTGCAACAGGCCGCGCGTGGCGGCGTGGCCGACCGGCCGATCCAGTTCGGCGTCGCTCATGCGCGCGGCGGTGTCCAGCGCCAGCCTGTTGGCATAGGCGTTGTAGGCGAATAGCGCTTGCAGTCGCTCGCGCTCGCTCACTTGATCCCGGCCTTGGCGAGCGAACCGAGGAAGCCGTGCGTGCGACCCGCCGTGCCCGGGTCTTCCTTGACGCCGAACAGCGACGCGTTGAAGTCGGTCACACCGCTATCGGCCAGTCGTTTCAACTGCGCCTCGACTTGTGTTTCGTCCCCGATGACGGCGGCCAGCGTCACATCCGCCGCGCCTTCGATCTCCAGGATGTGGCGGTACGACGGTAGGTTGGCATAGTTCGCGTACGTCTGCGCGACCGCCGCCTTCGCTGCCTCGGGGTGGTTGGTCACAGCCACCGGGAAGCCGGCGACGATGCGCGGCGCGGGACGGCCCGCCTCGCGGGCCGCTTTGGTAATGACCGGGATGGCGACCGTTGCAAGGTACTTCGGCCCGCCCATCCAGGTGATCGTGCCATCGGCCATGCGCCCGGCCAGCTTAAGCATCTGCTCACCGAGCGCTGCGACGATGACCGACGGTGCTTTGACGTTCGGCACCGCCAACTGCGTGTTGACGCGGTACACCTGGCCGCTGAACTGCGTCGGCTGGCCGGTCAGCACGCCGTTCAACACAGAGAGATACTCGCGCATGTGCCGTACCGGCTTCGAGAAGTCGATGCCGAGCCGCTCCTCCATCGAGACGCGATGGCTCAGACCGATGCCGAGCGTGAAACGGTTCCCGGAGGCCGCCTGCACCGTCAGCGCCTGCTGCGCCAGCGCGACCGGGTGGCGCGGGAAGGTCGGCACGACCGCGGTGCCGAGCTCGATCGTTTTCGTCTGATGCCCGACGAGCGCGAGCAGCATCAGAGGGTCGTAACCAGCGCTCGACGTCCACGCCGTGTGATAGCCGTCTGTCTCCGCCTGCACGAAGCGCGCCAGCAGGTCAGCCAGGCCCTTGCCGGTGCCGCCGAAGTTCAGTCCGATGCGCATGGTGTCGCCTCCTGCGAATAGAGTGGCCTTATCATAGCACAAGCCGTGATTGGCTTTCTAACTGCAGAAGCTGCCTGGCGGCTCATGCAGCGCGTTTCCGCCGCGTCCGCGAATCGGCGCCAGCACACATCTGCATCATTCGCGACTGGCGTATTGGGGAATAGCTTGCTTTGCGCTCTCTGCGTGCTCTGCGGTTAAAGGTTTGTCACGTTTGCATCCCGGCACGCCTTTTCGGTATCATACGCGCACACACGACACATATCCCGCACGTACGCCGGAGGAAACGCATGGACCTGACCGCCCTGACCATCACTGAGGCCGCCGCACAGATCGCCGCGCGCAAACTGTCGCCTGTCGAGTTGACGCAGGCGCACCTTGACCGGATCGCGCAGATCAACCCCGCGATTAACGCCTACATCACCGTGACCGCCGATACGGCGCTGGCCGAGGCGCGCGCCGCCGAGCAAGCCATCGCGCGCGGGGAGCAACGCGGCGAACTGCACGGCATCCCGCTGGCGCTCAAAGACCTGTATGAGACGGCCGGAGTACGCACCACGGCCGGCTCATCATTCTTCCGCGACCACGTGCCAGCCGCCGACGGCGTCGCCGTGCAGAAGCTGCGCGCGGCGGGCGCCGTCATGCTCGGCAAGCTGAACATGCACGAGATCGCGCTCGGCGTGACAAACGACAACCCGCACTTCGGCGCGTGCAAGAATCCGTGGGCGCTGGAGCGCATACCGGGTGGTTCGTCGGGCGGTTCTGGCGCGGCGCTGGCGGCGCGGCTCTGCCCCGGTTCGCTCGGCTCCGACACGGGCGGCTCGATCCGCATCCCCGCCTCGCTGTGCGGCATCGTCGGGCTCAAGCCGACCTACGGCCGCGTGAGCGTGCGCGGCGTCATCCCGCTCTCGTGGAACCTCGATCACGCCGGGCCGATGACGCGCGCCGTGCGCGACGCCGCGCTCCTGCTGCAGGCGATCGCCGGCCACGATGCCGACGACCCGTACAGCGCCGACGTGCCGGTGGACGATTACGTGTCGCACATCGGCGAAGGCGTGAAAGGCTGGCGCATCGGGCTGGCGCGCGGATACTTCGCCGAGTGCGATTCGCAGGTGGCGCGCGCGGTCGAGCGGGCCGCGGAGGTGCTGGCGCACCTTGGCGCGCACGTCACGGAGGTGCAAATTGAGGAATTGCGGGCGGCGTCCGCGCAGAACGGTGTCGTGACGACCAGCGACGCGGCGGCGTTCCACCGCGAGCGACTGAAGGACAAGCCCGACGGCTTCGGCGCGGACGTGCTGACCCGCCTGCGCAGCGGCGCGGGGCTCACGTCGACGGACTACTCGCTGGCGCGGCGCACGCAGACGCTGGTCAAGCACCGCATGGCGCAGGTCTTCCACGACTACGACCTGCTGCTGACGCCGACCACGCCGATTCCCGCGCCGTTGCGCGAGGGGCAGGACGCCGTGGAGCAGGCGCGTATGCTGACGCGCTACACCTCGCCGTTCAACACGGCCGGCCTGCCCGTGCTTTCCGTGCCATGTGGCTTCACCGCCGAGGGATTGCCGATCGGCCTGCAGATCGTCGGCGCGAACTGGACTGAGGCGAGGGTGCTGTGCGCCGGGCACGCCTACGAGCAGGCGACCGAGTGGCACACGAAGACGGCGGCGGTGTAGGCGCATCGCCACTGATGAGGAGAACCTATGCTGAACGCAAACAAATCGAGACTGCCCATTTTGCGCGAACTCACGTTGCGCAACATCTTGTCATATGGCGCCGAGGCACAGCCGCTCCGGTTGCAGCGTCTTAACGTGTTGGTCGGTCCCAATGGATCTGGCAAATCGAATCTGATCGATGCGCTGGCGTTGGTACGCGCCGCTCAGAGCGATTTTCGGCGCTTTATCAGCCAACGTGGGGGCGTGTCGGAGTGGGTCTGGAAAGGCAATCCGAATGGGATGGCGTCAATCGAGGTTGTCATTGACATGCCCGACGATCGCCCTGCCTTGCGGCATGCGCTTGGATTTCACGCGGAGGACGGGAGGTTTCGCCTGTTAGATGAATTCGTATTTACTGAGTTCAAGCAAGATGGGTTGCCCATTTGGAAAGAATACTATTCCTATAACGATGGGAACCCATTGATTCGTCAGAATGGCGACAGCGCCCAACCGGGGATGTTGAACGTCTTTCGAGACGTTTCCATCGTTCAGCAGAGGAGCGACCCCGATTATTTTCCACCGCTCCACGACTTGACGAGCGCATACCATGGCTTCCGCTTCTATCGCGAGTGGACATTTGGGCGAAACACGGTTTTCCGAGAACCGCAGAAAGCCGATCTGCGCACCGACCAGTTGGAGGAGGATTATTCAAACCTGGGCATGTTTCTCAATCGCCTGCGCCGTAACCCACAAGTCAAGCTGGCATTGATCACGGCACTGAGCGATCTGTATGAAGGGCTTACCGATTTTGAGATTGCCGTCGAGGGCGGCACCGTGCAGGTGTTCTTCACCGAGGGCGACTATACCATTCCGGCGACCCGCCTCTCCGACGGATCGCTTCGGTATCTGTGCCTGCTAGCGATCTTGCTCGATCCCGACCCGCCCCCGTTGATCTGCATTGAGGAGCCCGAGCTCGGCTTGCATCCGGACATGCTGCCCAAAATCTCGGATTTGTTGTTCGACGCATCGCAACGGACGCAGTTGATTGTGACAACCCATTCGGACATTCTGGTGGACGCCCTGACCGAGCACCCGGAAGTCGTCCTCGTATGCGAAAAACACGATGGCCGGACGCAGATTCAGCGTCTCGACTCTTCGCGACTCGCGCGGTGGCTTGAGAAGTATCGCCTTGGCGCGCTGTGGACGAGTGGCGAGATCGGCGGCACGCGATGGTAGGCGTAACTCTGTATGTTGAGGGTGGCGGACGAGGCAAGGATCAGAAGACACGGTGCCGCGAGGGATTCAGCAAAGTGCTCAAAAATGCGGGGTTCAAGCGCCCCATCGTCCCGCGCATTGTGGCTTGCGGCTCACGCAACGATGCCTGCGATGACTTCTGTAATGCCCTTGGCTACGAACCGTCTATGCCCATCCTGCTCGTGGACAGTGAAGAACCGCTATCGTTGCTACCCTGGCATCACCTGCACGAGCGCGACGGATGGGAGCAACCGAAAGGCGCCACGGACGATCAAGCGCAGTTGATGGTTACGTGCATGGAAACGTGGCTGGTTGCAGACCGCGAGGCGTTGACGTCGTTTTTCGGTCATCATTTGCGGGCCAGCGCATTGCCGCCGCTGGTTGAGTTGGAACAACGCGGACGCCATGAAGTGCAGCAAGCACTTGCCGATGCTACGCGCACCTGTTCCACGCCGTACCGCAAAGGAGATGTGTCTTTTAGGTTGCTGGCTGTGGTGAATCCAGCGGTGCTGGCGCAGCACCTGCCAAATTTCGAACGGTTCATAAAGGCGCTGCGGAGATTGCTCCTTTAGCCGGGGTCGCGTGTTGCTTTCGTGCTTCGCGAGCTGAAGCGAGGCGAAGGTGCTGCGCGCCGGGCACGCCTACGAGCAGGCGACCGACTGGCACACGAAGATGGCGATAGTGTAGCTTCGGGCAAGCGACTCCCCATGAGTGTCATGTTGAGCGCGCAGGCAAAGCCAACGGCCTGCACGCACGCCACGCGCGCGAAGCATCTATAGCGGTTTGCGAAATGATCCGATATGGTGCTGCACGCCGCATGTAGGGACAGGCCTTTGGCCTGTCCGCTGGGCAGGTCAAAGACCTGCCCCATAAGCATCAAGCTAATAATGTAACAAGTGGAAACTCCTGTGGCAAGATGAAGGTGCCAGCCAACATCCGGATAACAGGAGCTTCCGATGAGCACTTTAGCACAAGTTAGTCAGGCCATGCAATCCGTGCTAACGAGCGCGGCCAATGCGGTCGGGCGGACGAGTGGATTTACGCAACGGCTCTCGAAACTGAGCGCGGCGCTGTTCGCGCAGATTGTGACCTTTAGCTGGTGGGATAACCCCGATGCCAGCTATGACGAATTGGTACCTTACGCCAAGGTGCGTGGTTTGGATATCACCGCCCAGGCGCTGGCCGAGCGCTTTACGCCCGCGGCAGCGACCTGCTTACAAAGTTTGCTCGGCACGGCGGTGCAACAAGTGATTGAGACCCAGCCGAGCAGTCTGGCGTTGCTCAAACGTTTTGTGGGCGTCGTGGTGCAAGACAGCACCGTCCTGAGTTTGCCCGCCGCATTAGCCCCGTTGTGGCCGGGCGGCAGCAACGCGGCGCATTCGACGGTCGCCGGGTTGAAAGTGCAGCTGCGGTACAGCCTCAGCGATGGGGCGTTGAGCCATCTGGATCTGCAACCAGCACGCATGTCAGACCAGACTGCGCCGATGCAGAGCGAGTTGCTTGCGCCCGGCACGTTGCGGCTGGCCGATCTGGGTTACTTCGATCTGAAGCTGATGGCGCGCGAAGCGGCGCAGGGCAGTTATTGGCTGACGCGGTGGAAAGTCGGCGTAAGCGTCTGCCAACCGGGTCAACCGGCGCTGGACTTGGCACGCTACCTGCGGGCGCAACGCGCAGCCCAGATCGATCTGCCGATTGAGTTGGGGCGCGACGAGCGCATCGCGTGCCGGCTGATCGCGGTGCGCGTGCCTGAGCACATCAAAGCCCAACGTCGGCGGCGCTTGACGCACGAGGCCAAACGCAAGGCCCAAGCCGTGAGTCCGGCGCGCTGGGCCTTGGCCGGTTGGACGCTGCTGTTGAGCAATGTGCCGGCGGACCAACTGAGTCTGAGCGAAGCCCTGGTCTTGGCGTGCCTGCGCTGGCAGATCGAGTTGTTATTCAAGACCTGGAAAGATCTGGGGCATCTGGACCAATCGCGTAGCGCGCAGCCCTATCGCATCTTGTGTGAGGTGTATGCCAAACTGTTGATCGCGGTCTTCCAACATTGGGTCATACTGACCGTGGTCTGGTGTATACCTGAACGCAGCATGCGCCAACTGGCACAGCGTATTCGCAAACATGTGATTACTCTCGCCGCGACACTGACCAACCCGGCCCAGCATGTGCAGGCCCTGACCGAACTACAACGGGCGCTGACCAACGGCGCACGCGTCAACAAACGGCGTGCCTCACCCAGCGCCTTCCAACTACTCGAGCAACTTGAAGCAACTTAACCGACCGTTATTAGCTTGATGCTTATGGGGCGCGGAAACCGCGCCCGTGCCTCACCCAGCGCCTTCCAACTACTCGAGCAACTTGAAGCAACTTAACCGACCGTTATTAGCTTGATGCTTATGGGGCGCGGAAACCGCGCCCGCCCACGACCCACGCAGACCTCGCGGGTTTTGGCAACCCGCGAGGTTCTTGCGTCCATAGGGGCGAAGCATCGGCACGCGCGTGCCGGTCAAACCAGAACCATCCGCCGATGCTTCGCCCCTACCGCATATCCGTTTGTCCGTTCGTTATCCGTTGTCCTACCGCCGTATCATGGGCAGGAAGAGCGACTGCCCCAGCGTGACGATCCGCGCGAACGTCGCACCGTAGGTCGCGGCCAGCAGCTTGCCGCCCGGCGCGGACGTGCCCGTGACCGCGCTGAACGCGCCGCTGCGCGTGCCCGCGTTCAGGAAGGTGAACGTGTTGCCATTGGCCGGCGCGAAGCCGTTGATGAGCGACAGGTTCAGCGCGCCCGTCAGGCTTGCCGTCCCGCTGACGCTCAGCACATAGTACTGCGTGCGCGGCGTCGTGCCGCCGATCGCGACGTTCAGCGCGCCCGGCCCGCTCTGCGCGTAGTCGCCGAACACGTCCACGTTGCCGCCCGCCAGCGCCAGGCTGCCAGCGTTTGTCAGCGCCCCACCCGCCTTGTCCAGCACCAGCGGGCTGGTGACCGTCATCACCCCGCCATTCTCCAGCGCCGCGCTGATCGTCGTCGTCACCGCGCCCGCGCCGACCTTGATCGCCCCGCCCGCACCGTTCCGCACCAACCCGCACGCGCTGAACACGAGGGCGCCGACGCCACCCGACGGCTGCGCCGGGCCGCTCATGCCCAGCACCGTGCCCGGCGCGGCGAACTCCAGCGTGCCGGTGTTCGTGAACACCGCGCCGTTGCCGCTCACGTCGGCCGTCACGATCATCCGCCCGCTGTTCACCTCCCAGCACCGTGCCCGGCGCGGCGAACTCCAGCGTGCCGGTGTTCGTGAACACCGCGCCGTTGCCGCTCACGTCCGCCGTCACCACCATGCGCCCGCTGTTGACGTGCGAACCGCCCGCCTTGTCCAGCACCAGCGGGCTCGTGACCGTCATCACCCCGCCATTCTCCAGCGCCGCGCTGATCGTCGTCGTCACCACGCCCGCGCCGACCTTGATCGACCCGCCCGAGCCGTTCCGCACCAGCGCACACGTGCTGAATATGAGGCCGCCGATGGCGCCCGACGGCTGCGCCGGGCCGCTCATGCCGGCGACCGTGCCCGGCGCGGCGAACTCCAGCGTGCCGGTGTTCGTGAACACCGCGCCGTTGCCGCTCACGTCGGCCGTCACCA